>JBJOOI010000060.1:0-8875 GCA_046051375.1 Bacteroidota bacterium
TGACCAAAGAGACCGTTTTGCGCAATGGCATGCACACCATTATGGTTGACCATCCAATACTGGTAGCCATAAAAATCTACCGGCTGATCGTTCTCAGTCCGGTCTTTCAGGCTGGTTGCAGGTGTGGTTGCTTCAGCAATGTATTTTTCAGAAACGAGCTGCTTCCCATTCCAATTGCCCTTGTTCAGCACCAGTTGTCCGAATTTTGCATAGTCCCTGGCCACTGCATTGAAACAACAGAAGGCCTTTTCATGTTTTTCTGCACCATCCAACAACCAGAGCGCATCTGCATTGGCGCCCATCGGCTTCATGAATCTTTCAGAAACCAATGCTGAAATGGACTGACCAAAAACTTTTTCTACAATCAGGCCAAGCACCTGTGTATCTCCGCTGCGGTACTGCCAATAAACACCAGGCGCTTCTTTTTTCTCCATCATGTTCACCATGTATTCCTCGTCATCGCCATAATATCCATAAGCATTCATGCTGAAATAACTTTTGTCTCCTTCATTGTAGTTCGTACCTGAGCTCATGGTCAGCAAGTCCTTGATGCGGACTTTATCCAGGCCATTGGTTTTGAAGTGTGGGAGATAATTGCCCGCAGGTTCTTCCACTGATTTGATTTTCCCTTCATCAATGGCAATGCCAATCAGCAAGGAGATGATGCTTTTGGCAGCAGAAAAAGATCCACTGATTTTGGCGCTGTCATATCCATCCCAATATTTTTCATAAAGGAGCTTGCCATCCTGAATGACAAGAAATGCATGGGTATCATTGGAATCAATGATGGTCATGAACTCCTGGGGAATCTGTTTTTGGTTGTATGCTGAATCATAAGGCCATGCCTGAGGAGCATCACCGCTTTCAACCACTCTCACCGGATGGGTCTTATAGTCGTGAATGGTATGTACACCCCAGGTGGCAAAATTTTTCAAATGCGAAAACCGGTTCGTAAACGTGAGGCCAACGGTAACCAACAAAATGGCCAAAAACAGGAACAAGAGTTTTTTAAGCATAAACAGCGTTTAATCCAGAAAAATGGGATCATTGAAAGTTACTTTAAAGGTAGTAACTTCTGCTGACGAGGTGACTGAGATTTTGCCACCATGTTCATCAACAACATTCTTTACTATACTTAACCCAAGTCCAGTTCCATTTTTCCCTTGCTTGGTGGTAAAAAATTTCTTGAAAATCTTATCGATAATAGCAGCATCGATGGCTATACCTGTATTCTCAACAAGAATATCAACTTTCCCATTGTTAGGTACAGAGCGCACCGTAATATTTTTATTGGGATGCCCTTCCATTGCCTCTATGGCATTCTTGATCAGGTTTGACCAGAGTTGAAAAAGTTTGATATCGTATCCATCAATGTGAATGTTTTGATTCACGTCAAAGACAAGATTGATATTGCGCTTCAGCTCATAATTGAAAATGCTCAGCACAGTTGCAATGTTATCATGCAGGTTAACCCTTGTCCTATCCACAGCTGATTCTGTCTTTATAAATGACCTTACATCTTTCACCACCTTGCTGGCCTTATCAACAGATGTCTTGATGGTATCCAAAAGGTTGCTGATGATTTGTACATTATAGATTAGTTCCAATACATCGAGGGCATTATCCCATTGGTATATTTCCTCCATCAGTTGAACATCCTGAACAAGGATGCGGCACTTGACAAACATTTCAGCAATCTGAACAAGACTCTCCCTTCTGGTATCGTAAGTTGCTTCCAAATAAGCAACCATTTCCTTCTTTTCTCTGATTAACTGAAGTCCTCCAACATAAATCTCTACTGTCTTGCTCTTGGCAATTTCCACTGCGCGATTCAACTGTTCATCGGTACACTTCGGGATGTTGCTAGACAAAAGTGATTCAAATGTAAAATGAACACTTTCCGTTCCTACCTTGATAGCTCCCAATGGGGTGTTCAGGTCATGGGCAATACCTGCTGAAATCTCTCCTATGGTAGCAAGTTTTTCCTGCTCTACAATTGATTTTGAAAGATCAAGGTTTTTTCTTGTGTTCTCCAATACTTTCTGCTCAAGTGTTTCATTGATTTTTTTCAACTTCTCTTGTGTTAGCTGTAAGTCTGATGTTCGAAGCTTGATTTCATCTTCTAACCCAATTGTAAGTTGCTTGTTGCGGTCTTTTTGTTCCACCAAACTGTCGCGGAGAGAGGCAAATGCATTGCTTAGCTCGCCCAGTTCATCCTTTTGGCGTGTAGCGGGGATAACAACTTCATAGTTTTCAGCCTCAAGTTCCTTTGCGGTTCTGGTCAGTTGCAGGATTGGCTTTGAAATTCTTCTGGCCAAAATGAAAAACAGGAACAGTGAAACCAACAGGATGATGGGGAGTATGATATATACAGGTCGGTTCAAGTTGAACACAAGCTCGTTTATCTTTTCCTTGGATGCTGAAATGAGGATGTTGCCTACAAAATCAGCCGTTCGGAAGGGATATTTTTGGTAGACATATAACCCAGGACTGGGGCTTAGTATTTCCTCTTGCGGTCTCTCGGGATAACTGATAAAGACTTTTTCCTTACCGGTGATGCTGTCCTCAACCAAAATGGCAACATACTCAAAATCAGAAGTGCCAGAAACGAAGTCTATTGTTTTTTTCAGGCCTTGAAAATCATCTGCACGCAAGGAAAGTTCAACACCCAACGCTACTGTTTTGGCAAGTTCTTTCAGCTCCCTTTCCTTGTTGGCCCTGAAAATTTTTTCCTGCTCCCTAGGATAATAAAAGGCTACTATGAGCATCATCAACGACAAGGTCAATGCAAATGGCAACCAAATCTTGAATGAAATTTTTTGAAAAAATCCAGTCATGTCAATTGTTGATGTATATGATCAGATTCTTTGGAATATTTTGGGCGCTGGCCGAAACAACCCCTATTGCTCCAGAAGTCTTTTTCACATAATTGATGATTTCCTCATCAGAGTCAAGAAACACAGGAGGATTTGCACGTCCTTGAAATACCAAGGCTAACCAATATTTCTGCACTCCGGAAACAGTGTTTCCGTATACAGTTGAGGCAACAATTTCAGCACTTGATGCCCTAGAGGCAGGCAATACAATAATTACCTGCTCCCTGGTTGACCAGTTGGAATATTTACCCCTGAATACCTGTTTGATTTCCTTGGCGCTGTTACTGGAAAACCCGGTCTTGTTACCAATGATGGTTACAGCATTCATGGAAATTTGACCATAAAGACGATTACCACCTATAATGGCAAATAGCAGAGTTACTATAATGGTTATTTTTCTCATGCTTAAAACCCGTAGGCAAGTTGAATTTCAAAACCAAAATGCCGGCCGATTTCGTGATTGGCATGGTTTATCATTTTTCTGTCATATTGGAACTGTGACTTGACGTTGAAAAATGGACTGAACTCATATTTGTAGCCAATGCCAAACATGCCCACTTCGTATGGATATGTATGTAAATCCTTTGATGAGATTTTCATAAAATCAGCAACTACATAAGGAGTGTGTTTATCCTTGAACCTTAGTCCGGCATAAAAAAAGTTGGCAAAATTTTGGGCCAGACCCAACGAATCGGTATTTGTTGTGTTATATGTTAACTCATTCAACACCTCATAGGTCTTGGTGAAATTTGAAAAAGATAAGCTGGTAAGCGTATAACTGAGTCCTCCGGTATACAACTTGCCAGTATAATGTGTTCTTGGGCCAGCATGACCACTGTGAACGCCTGATCTGTTTTTGTCCAAATAGTCGTAATAAAAGGATGCCCCTATCCGCATGTCATCGGTTGGCTTTACATGTACTGCGGCAGTAACAGATGTATTCCTGGCATCACTTAAAACATCGGTAGAAGAAATACCATTGCCGATAACAATGTCATACCCAAAATTTTGTTCCCCCAGGTTTTGGCCCTGAAACTGAACACCCAGGGTATGTAGAGGGACAAGATAGCTGAAGGATATTGGCCTGTCCATTACAGGGAAAAACAGGCGCCCATGGTGATAGCTGTCATTCCAATAATTGACCGGGGTATGGATTTTACCAACAATGATGTTGTGGTTCTTGTAATAATTGTATTTGACCAAACTCCGTTCAATACTGGGTAAAAAGCTTGTCGAAGAACTTCCATTGAAACGAATCACATATTCACCAAGAAAAGAAATTTTATCATTCAATTTTGAGTTGACAAAAAAATCATGCTCCCCTAAATAAAAATATGAGGTAGGGCCGCCTGAAAAATCAAGCTCATACTCGAGAAATCCATAACCATTGAATTGCGTTGTGGGTTTTTGGGCTTGAGCCAATTGAGCATTTAATAGAAGCAGTAAAAAAAATGCAAATTGATTAGTTTTCATGGTTACTCCTTGGGGTACTTTATTTTACTTGGTATTTTTTTTTGAATATTTCTTGTGTAATTGAATATAGCTCTTTTTCGTCCCATGGCTTAGAAATAAAGGAATCCAAAAGATTGTCATTGACAAGGTCATCAACATGGATAGCACTTGCCTGTCCTGAAAGCATGATGCATCTTATTTCAGGAAACTGGTCTTTTAACAACCGTATAAACTCAGCACCTGTCATGTTTGGCATTTGATAATCTACAATAACAAAAAGAATTTCGATTTTTTCAGCCACCAACTGATTGATGTTCCTGATTGCCTCCATTGGATCGGTAAAGAATTCTATCACAGTACTTTGTCTTTCAATCAACTTATCCAGCTGAAATCCAAGCATTTGCAGGATAAAAGGATCATCATCCACACAAACTATGGCATATTTCAATTCATTCATGATCATTTATTTGTTGATGGAATATCAAAATTTTATTGCCCGAATTGCACATGAAGTTTTGTTCCTTCTCCTATTTTACTCGTCACGCCTCCGTGCAAATTTCCGAGTTTAATCCTGTATTGTATGCTTTTCACACCCAAGCCTTTGGTATTGTCCGACATGTCAAACCCTTTTCCATGATCATCAGCAACCAAGTGGACACCATCTTCGCCCTTTGACACAACAATATCCAATCGCTCAGAACCCGCATGCTTGGTTGCATTGTTTAAAAATTCTTGTACAATTCGGTAAAGATTGAATTTGTCAATTGTGCTGAAATCAGATTCTGCCACTTGTTTCTTGACCTCAAGATTTACCTTCATCTTACCTACGCGACTCATCCTTCCCGTCAATGTTGACAAGGCATGCAGAAAACCTTCCTCCAAATCTGGTGGTGAAAGAATATAGGCAATGCCCTTTGTTTCCTTGATGGCATTTTCCAAATGCTTTTCAAACATACTCCTCAGGTTCTGCTGATTGCCTGATATTTCAAAGTTGTTGAACCAAATGCTCATCAATTCCAGAGACTGTAGAAGTCCATCATTAAGTTCAGTAGCAATTTTTTTCTTCTCGTTTTCCTGCGCTGCAGCAATTACCTTATACTTCTTTCGCTCAAACTCCCATTCTTCCGTCTTGTCGATGATCAGGCAGATATACGCTTGGTTCTCTTCACCATCAATTTTTTTTCCAAGCACTTCAACATGAAGCTTCTCTCCCTGCTTGTTCTGGTGAATACAAGCAGCATGAAATGCGTCCTGTTCATGCTGGATGGACAGCTTTTCCCCCAAGGAAAAACGGTCCATGTTTTTACCCAATATTTCTGCTTCACTGAAACCATAAAAATGGTAAGCTGCTTGGTTGGCCTGGATTATTTTTCTTTCGCTGCCCTCAACGATGAACATGGGCAAAGGCGATTGATTGAATACATTTCTGTATTTCAATTCTGAAACTTGCAGTTGCCCCACCAGTTTTTTACGCTCCTTGCTGTACTCAATTGTTTTTGAAAGAATCTTGGAATTTACATCGCTCTTCAACAGGTAATCCTGTGCCCCTTTTTTTACAATATCAAGTGCAAGATTTTCATCATTCATTCCGGAAAGGATCACAATGGCAGCATTCGCATAAATTTTAATGATGCTATGGTATGTATCTACGCCGTAAGAGTCGGTTACACTAAGATCAAGCAGAATCACATTGGGTGTAAATTCACTGGAAAGCGCTGCTGCTTCAGCAATGCTGGCTACCGACATGATGTGCATGCGGTCATAACCAATCTTGGTCAGCTGCCAAACCAAAGCATTGAGAAAAATAGGGTCATCTTCTACGATGAGTAAACTTGTTTGTTGCATTGAAATGGATGGCTTTTAAAAAGCACTGATTTATGCCGAAATAGGATAGTGAATAACTAAGCAAAGTTACTGAAACGAAAATTTAGTGAGAAATAATGTGAA
Organism: Bacteroidota bacterium; assembly: GCA_046051375.1. GTDB lineage: Bacteria > Bacteroidota > Bacteroidia > Chitinophagales > Chitinophagaceae > Pollutibacter. Next base: position 6,276 of record JBJOOI010000060.1, read on the forward strand.
ATGCAAGTTGATCCTTGCCAAGGAGTCAAAATCCTACTATTCCACTACTCATAAAATAAATGGACCCATATCAACTACTTTTGCATCAGCATTGTTCCACTAAAAACATTTGAATGAGCCTTTTAAGGATTGAGGATGTCAGCAAGTCAGAGGAGGGAAGGGTCCTTGTAGCGCATGTCAATCTCAATATTCCTGCTTTCAAAAAACTGGGACTGATGGGGGAGACAGGTTCTGGTAAGAGTACCTTGATGCGGATGATGGCTGGATTGGTGCAGCCCAGCTCCGGAAACGTTTACCTGGACAACAAAAGGATTCAGGGCCCTGACGAGGTGCTTTTGCCGGGCCATGATGCCATTGCTTACTTATCCCAACATTTTGAACTGAGGAACAACTACAGGGTCCATGAATTATTGGAAATGGCCAATAAGTTGGAGGATGATGAAGCCCATCGGATCTATTCCATCTGTAAAATTGATCAACTGCTGCAGAGAAAGGTCAACCAGATTTCTGGAGGTGAACGCCAGCGCATCGCCTTGGCAAAACTGTTGGTCGGGAAACCCAAAATCCTTCTGCTGGATGAACCCTTCACCAACCTTGATCTGTTCAACAACAGGATCATCAATGGGGTAATCCAGGCGGTTTCCACGGAGATGGGGCTCACCTGCGTACTGGTATCGCACGATCCCGCTGAAATTCTGTTCTGGGCAGATGAACTGCTGGTCATGCATCAGGGTGCAGTGGTTTACCAAGGAAGTCCGAAGCAGGCCTATTACAACCCTTCCAATGAATACCTTGCAGGATTGCTAGGCGAATACAACCATATCTTACCAGAGCATCAATCGATAAGGAAATGTTGGGGGATCCCCGATGCAGCATCAAGTTTTTTCATCCGCCCAGAGCAGATTGATATCAACAGCGACCTGTCTGTTGGGATTCCAGGCACCGTTATAGGGGTAGATTTCCTCGGGACCACCTATCGCATCATCGTGAAAACAACTGAAATGGACATGATGGTCTACGCTGCCTCAGCTCCAGTATTGCATGAAAGTGTATATCTACATCCCCGAAAACCTTAGGCGATCCTGACCTTTTTCCCGGTTTTCACCGCCTGGTAAATGGCATCCGCCTGGTAAATGGCATCGATGATTTTCATGTCTTTCAAACCCTCTTCTCCGTCTGCAGGAACAATGGGTTTTTTGCCCTCCAGGATGATGGAAGCAAACTCCTCCATCTGAATGGTTTGGTGGGCTTGATGCGGTTGTGTCAATTCACCCTTGTGTGTTCTGCCCTTGATGGGACCATAGCCGGTAGAGGGCTGCATTTCTGCAAATCCCTTTTCACCATTCAGGAAAAAACGATCGAGGTTGCTCATCCCATAACTGGACAAACAGGAAGCAATCGCACCGCTGGGAAATCCCGCCTGAAACTGTATTGTTTCATCCACACCTTCTGCAAATTTCACAGGATCAGTCTTTGTTTCCTGTGCAGTAACCCAGAGGGGTTCTTCCCCAATCATGTAGCGCATGCCGTTGATGGAATAGATGCCAATGTCCATCATGGAACCTCCGCCGGCCAAGGCCTTGTTCAACCGCCATTGCTTGGGATCACCGCTCCGAAACCCTGTCAAACCCTGGAAAAACTTGATCTTTCCAAACTCCCCGGCATTCCTCATCCTGATCACTTCCAGGGTCTTGGGCTCAAAATGCATCCTGTATCCCACCAGCAAATGAACACCGGCTTTCTTGCAGGCATCAATCATTTCTTCAGCCTCCTTGGCATTCAATGCCATGGGCTTCTCCACAATGACGTGCTTTCCTGTTTTGGCAACCCTGATGGCCTGTTCCTTGTGCAGCGCATTGGGCGTGATGATGTAGACGGCATCGATATCAGGATTGTCCTTGATGGCGTCGAAATTGGTATAGTCGTAACAGTTTTTGGCGTCGATACTGTATTTCTCAGACCAGGTCTTGATCTTGGCAGGCGTTCCACTGATCAGCCCTACCAGCTTGGCTTTCTTGCAGGCCAGCATGGCCTCTGCCACACGGGTTGCGTATCCACCAAGGCCCATGATGGCAATGCGCAACACAGGACCATCGTAGGGAGTTTCTGCAGGCTTCATGCTGCTGATAAAAGGCAGGGCAATGATGGGAGCTGAAAGCTTTTGGATAAAATCGCGGCGACTGTTCATGGCAATTCGTTTGCTTGAAATTAATGAAAAAACAAGGGGTTTGGTACTTCTTGTGTGAATCGGATAAATTATCCTCATTATCACAAAAGAATGACCAAACCCCTCAACATGGAAAGATCTTGATTTTAAGACTTGTTATTGGTTTCCACCACGGCCCTGGCCACCACCCTGGCCGCCGCCTCTGCCTTCTTGTTGACGCTTCCTCATTTCTTCATAAAAAGCTTTCACCTTCACCATTTTCTCTTCTGTCAATGGAATGGCTTTCATGGCAGCATCGCGGGCATCTTCAGCCTCTTTCATTTTCTTTTTCTTGTCGTCTTCGCTGAGTGCCTGGTCCATGCGGATGGGCCTTGACTTCATTTGAAAATCAAAATTGATGTCGAGGATCTTATCAGCTTCAGCATCTGAAACT
>JBJOOI010000061.1:0-7336 GCA_046051375.1 Bacteroidota bacterium
GGACTGGCCCAATACATCAATACTTTCCCTTTCAAAGCAAAGGCAGCACCCTTTGTGATTCTACCACTTTGCGAAGTTGGCCATGTAGCAGGAAGGAACATCCCTGCAGAATCAAGATCTTTTGAAATCTGTTCAATACATACACTTGTTTTTGACCTTGGAACGTTTAATTCATCATTCACAAGATCCTGTGCATTCAATACCAGGGGAACACCACCATACAGCCTGACCATGTTAAAATAAACCATGGCACGGAAGAAAAATAATTCTCCTTTTCTTACCCGCTTGTTTGCTTCAGACATGTTGCCAGCGTTGATACCATCAATACCAACGTTGCATCTCCTGATATCAAAATACCTGTTGCCTGTAAAGGAGTTGGAAGTAGCAATATCAGTTACACTGTTATCTGTAAACTGACCATAAAGGAATGATGCATTTGAATTGTTCAATTCATCGGAGCTGTTGTGAATACCGCCTGGTGTTGGCCATCCTGGCATCATCAGGTCATACCCTTTGTCAATGAATTGGGTAACGGCACCAACATCATTCCAGATATCAGAATTGATGCCATTTTGATCTTCCAAGTTGAAGAAATCTTTTTTACAACCGCTGATGACCATTGTCACAAGAACAACAGAAAATAGGGTTTTTAGAATTGATTGATATGATTTCATTTTCATGCTTTTAATTGTTAAACAAAAATTACAGTGTTGCATTTATGCCTAACGATATCGTTCTTAATGTTGGATAGTTTGCAAAATTGGAAGTATACTGATCCTTGTATTTGAGTGGGTTTGAGAGACTCCAAAGATTGGTACCGGTGAAGAATGCTTTCAATTCCGGAATCTTTAGCCTGGTGGCTACCTTTGAAGGAATGCTATATGACAACGTCATGTTATTGATCCTGCTCTGCACGCCACTAACAACCCAGAAAGAAGAGTTCTCCCTTGCAAGTGGTGCATCCGCCCTTGGAAATTTTGCATTCGGATTTTCGGGAGTCCAATGGTCAACCCAGAAAGAAGGTGCATTTTGGGTTGTGGTGGGTACTTTTCTTGCTTCTGAGTCATAGGTATATTTTCCACCCAGTGCCAGGTTCAAGTTTGTACTCAACTTGAAAGATTTGTATGCGAGGCTAAATGAAATACCATAAGAAACAATCGGTGTTGTCCTATCAAACATGGTGGTGATGTCAAGGTCATTGATTTGCCCATCGCCATTCACATCTTCAAAATCCAAGAATCCAACCTGAGGCTTTGCACCGCCAATCCTGTAGTTAGGATTTTTTGCAAGCAATGCATCCACATCAGCCTGGGTCCTGAGAATACCCTTGGAAATATAACCATAGTTTGTGCTATTGTATTTCCTCGGATCCCTACCCACCAAAATTCCCAATTCATTGGTTCCGAATGTACCGAGGAAACTTGGATTGTAATATGACTGAAGCAACATGCTGTTGGTGAAACCAAAGTTCGCATCAACATTAAATGTCCAGTCTTTTTTGATTCTTCCCCTGTAACCAATGGAGAATTCAGATCCCCAGCTCAGTTGCCTGCCATAGTTTACAACAGCTGCGTTTGCACCAAAAGTGGCAGGAACGGCTGAAGCATCCAGGCGGTCAAAACCATCGTATGTGTAACGGTTCCAGAAATCAACCGTTATATTGAGTTTGTTACCCAGGGTTGCAAGATCAAATCCAACATTGATGGTGCGGGCCTTCTCCCATGTGATGTTAGGATTTGGATAGATGTTCGGATCAAGTCCATTGGTGGGAGTTGTACCAAGCAGTGCTCCGGTTGTTTGGGTAAACCTTGATTCCCAAAGCCTTGCATTTACCCTGTCCTCGCCCACTACACCAAGATTGGCCCTGATCTTCATCATGTTGATAAACTTGACATTGTTCCTGAAGAATTTTTCTTCACTGACCATCCATCCCAGACCCAATGAAGGGAAAAGTCCCCAACGCTTATCTGGTGCAAAATTGGACGAAGCATCATACCTGGTCACAGCCTCCAAAAGGTATTTACCATCAAATGAATAGTTCATCCTGCCAAGGAAGGAGCGCTTTACCCCTTGTGTGTATGCTGGATTTCTGATAACTGAAGATGCATTGCTGAATGCCCAGAACTGATCAACACCTGCAATGGTCTGATCATTTTTGTAAAAGAATACGTTTTGGCTTTCCGATTCTGATTGGTCCATGGCGGCCATGATATCAAAATCATGTTTACCGGTTTTTAATGCATAAGCTACAGTGCTGATGATTTGATAACTGCTGGAAGTCGTTGTGCTTTGTCCCAGTTGATCAGAATTGCTCACCCTTGAGGTAGGTGTAGGAGCTGGTGTCTCAGAATAGAGTTGAAGGTTTTGTCCTCGCCTCACGAAATTATACAGGGTAAAGGCAGGGAAATATTCTTTTGCATCCGCATTCCTGTTGAGCGAACCGTATTGAAACCTTGCTGTCAATCCTTTGATGAAATTGGGCTTATACTCCAATGAAGCATTGACATTCAGACCCTGAGAGTTAGAGAACTTGTAGTTTCCGGAATTTTCCAGCGCCAGTGGGTTGAATGCACCTGGAGGGTTTGGACCAGCCCAGTTTACAGGGAGCCCATTGATGGTCAGTGGAACCCATTGTGGTGTGAGGAAAAGGGCACGAAGGGACAAGTCATCTGTTTCTTCGTTTGCCCCTTTTAGGGTTCTGCGGTTATCGCCAGAGAAGTCTGTACCCATGGAGATGTTGGCTGTAAGGCCATTGGCAACCTTGGCATTCATCCCCGAACGGACACCATATTTTTTGATGCTGATACCACCATAGTTACCATCTTCCTGGTAATAGTTTCCTCCTGCAAAGAAGGTCACTTTTTCAGTTCCTCCGCTTACATTGATGGTATGGCGAGTGACATTGCCTGAATTCCACAACTCATCATACCAGCTCTTGTATGGCTTGGTTGCCAGGAAATCCAAATCCTCTTGAGAAAAGCGGTTGGCCAATGGCGTATTGTTCAGTTCGTATCCATTATTCAACATTTTGGCATGCTCATAGGCACTCATCACCTTGGGTTCAACCGTTGGCGTTGAGTTACCAAAATATCCAGAATAACTGATTTTTGTTTTTCCTGCTTTTCCTCTCTTGGTTGTCACCAACACCACCCCTTTCGCACCTGCAGCACCATAAATGGCGGCACCGGCATCCTTCAGGAAAGTCAGGTTATCGATCAGGCTCGCATCAAGGTTGTCGAAATCCTGACGGGTAACAATGATACCATCAATAACAAATAGAGGATCACGGGTTACACCCACCAGTGAAGCCCCGGAAAACGTTGAAGCATTCCTGATATTGATGGATGTAGGAGAACCTGGTTTACCTGACGCAAAATTTACGCCAACACCTGGAAGCCTGTTGATCAATGCAGCGCCAAGATTGGCCACTGGCAAGTCTTCAATATCTTCTGATTTGATCGTCGCTACTGAACCCAATACATTGGCCCTTTTTTTGGTACCATATCCCACCACCACAACTTCATCCATCGAGTTATTGACCTGGACCAAAGAAACAGAAAGATTAGCGCCTGTTCCAGCTTTCAATTCCACAATACCGTATCCAACATATGAGAATGTGATCACAGATTCAGCGGAAGGCACTTTGATTTGAAATCCACCACTCTCATCGGTGAGCGTCGCCGCAGTATTGTTCTTTACCTTGACAGTGACCCCACTGATGGGCCTTCCGTTTTGCTGCTCAACTACCTTACCTGAGATGGTTTTCTCTTGGGCCAATGCGTCAGCTCCCCAGGAGAAGACCAGCAAAAGGAATAAAAGAAGTTTTGATTTACACAAATGGTTCATAATGGCTGTTTGTTTTATAAAAAGATTGTTTTAACTGTTTTTTGTAGTGTTGATGGGGGAAGCCGATTTGATGCGTTTCTGCCATGCTTCGGATTCTTTCTTCATGTCAAATCCTTCTGATGATAGATAATTGTTGATGCGCCCTTTGTATTTTCCAAACCACCAATGTTTTTTCTCACTGGTTTCGGCATCCATGGCTATTTCCCTGGCTTCTGCCAACCAGTTCCATATCTTGGTCTTTTGGCTGTCATTGAGGGCTGGCAGCATATCCTGGTATCCCTTGAAGGTGATGTTGGCCACATTATAGGTCATCCCATCTTTCAATGCATCCACCTGTGCATCCGTCAAGTGACGCCTCAAATCATGAAGAAATGTGGAATGAACTGCAGCAATCTCTTGTCCAGCGGCAGATTCAAGGTCAGCAATGACTTTTTTCAATTCATTTGCATTTGCAGCATTGCCCGATTTCAGTTCCTTTATTTTCAGGTCCCTTGTTGTGTGGATGGTATTGAGGGTCTGGTATTGGGTCAGTACAATCTGATGAACCTTGGACTGCTTTCTTATCTTTTCGATGTTGAGTGGGGCCAGAATTTTTGTCACCCGCGATTCCAGTACCTTCAGGTATTGATCATCAGTGGCAGCAGCTTTTTGCTGTGCATGCACTAATTCCAAAAGCATGGCAATGGTTAGGATAATTTTTCTCATTTCGCTACAATCCAGGCAAGGAAAAGCATAATTCAATACATATTATTAAAATTCATACAACTCTGCCAAACCAATAATACAATTATTCCTGAATATTGAGTTCAGAATCTATGCAAACGATTGCATAAACGCAGGTCATTGGACCTTGAGCACCAGTTTTGCTGGTTTTAGTCCTGGAGATGTTGCTTCGAGGTTGATTTCACCCTTCCCCGCAGTTATCCTGACAATGGCAAGCAGTTTACCATTGAAGAGCTGTTTGGTCGAAGCACCAAAAGGGGTCAACTCAACAGGATTGCCATTATCGGTTGCTTCCAGTTTTCCACCCCCTTGAACAGTCAGGTTGATAGGATTGTCAGCTGTTTGAACAGGAATTCCATTTGCGTCAACCACCCCTATTTCAACAAATCCCAATTCATCCTCAGCGCTACTCAGGTTTGACTGTGCAACTTTTAGAACAATCCGGTCAGGCTTTCCGGCAGTTTGGACAATTGACTCCAAAACTGTTGTTCCATTCTTTCTTGAAACAGCTTTCAACTGACCAGGAACATATTCAAGTCTCCACATGGCATGAAGTGTACTGTCGTTTTTAGTTCTGGTTCCTACAGATTTCCCATTTAGAAATAGTTCCACTTCATCGGCCTGACTGAAATAGGCCCAAACATCAACGGTTTGGCCTTGCTTCCAGTTCCAGTGAGGGAACAAATGCAATACAGGCTTATTGGTCCACTCAGACTGGTACATGTAGTAAACATCCTTGGGAAAGCCAGCCAGGTCAATGATGCCGTAGTATGAACTCCTGGAAGGCCATTGGTAGGGAACAGGTTCTCCCAAAAAGTCAAATCCACTCCAAACGAATGCGCCAGACATGTGCGGATGCTGTTTTACTGCGAGCCAGCTTTTCTCGTGTGTATTTCCCCAATACGCATATACATGATCAAACGCTGAAACCGTGTTGTCAGGATTGCCATGCTTGGTGGATTTGCTGTCTGGTGGCCAAATCCTTGAGCTATCAGAAGGGAAATCATAATGTCCACGGGTGGCCAGGGCCGATGCGGTTTCAGCAGCAATAAAACTGCTTCCCGGAAATCTAGAGGGAAGTGCATTGTAGTCACCTAATTTGTAATTGAATCCCAATACATCCAATGCACCCGATTGATAAATGAAGTTTTTGGAAGGATTGTTCTCCGTCAATGCTGAAGTGACAGGCCTTGTGGCATCAAGGGATTTGACCAGGGATGCCAATTCGCTTGCATAGCTGGAACCTGTTGAATCAAACTGTTCCCTGATTTCGTTGCCAATGCTCCACATGAAAACAGATGGATGGTTGCGGTCCCTGCGTATCCAGCTTTCAACATCAAGACGATGATCATTTTTAAAATCTATCGATTGGTCAAACTTGTTTTTTTTCTTGGCCCAGGTATCATACAATTCGTCCATCACCAGAAAACCCATGCTGTCACAGAGGTCCAGCAATTCAACAGAAGGAGGATTGTGTGCCGTCCTGATGGCATTACAACCCATCGCCTTCAAAAGTTGTAATTGCCTTTTGATGGCGCTCTTGTTTACTGCAGCACCAATCGCCCCGAGGTCATGGTGGTTGCAGACACCCTGAATCAAAAAATGTTTTCCATTCAAGGAGAAACCATTGTTCGCATCAAAGCTAAAATACCTGATACCCAATGTTGTTTTAACCTGATCAACCAGCATGCCTTTTTCAAAAATTTTCACCACAGATTGATACAGATACGGTGATGCCGGAGACCACAAAACAGGGTTGGCAATTTTCACAACTCCATTCACTGGAATCTTTCCATTCAAAAGGGCAAGAGATATTGAATCTCCTTTTGCAACAAGTTTTCCGCGTGCATCCTGTATTTCATGAATAAGTTTCAAGGTCTTTTGTTGACCAGAAAAATTTGAAACCATGGCTGAGATTTCCACAGCTGCAGCACCATTTTTTTCAACCTTAGCATGAACAAAAAGATCCGAAGGGTCTATGAATGTTTGACTGGAAAGATCTAACCATACTTTTCTATACATTCCTGAACCAGTATACCAGCGAGAATTGGGCTGTGCTGAATTGTCTACCCTCAATGCAATGACATTGTCTCCCGCCTTGTTTAGATATTCTGTGATATCATATTTGAATGAAACATATCCATTGTTGTGCCGACCGAGAAAATTGCCATTGATCCATACATCGGCCCTTTGAAAAACACCGTCGAAATTGAGTTGAACATGTTTACTTGAAGCAGCTGCAGTCAATTTAAAATGCTTCCTGTACCATCCAATACCAGTGGGCAAAGCGCCCTGATTGAAAGTGGAAGAATGCTCTTTTGCAAAATTCCCTTCAATGCTCCAATCATGTGGAATATCCAAAACACGCCAATTGCCATCATTGAATCTTGTCAACTGTGCAGCCTCCGTATCCACCTGACTGAATTTCCAATCCTGCAACAGTAATTTCATTTCTCTCTGTGCATTGACTGTATGCAGGAGTAATGTAAATAGTGATAAGAAGAATATTTTTTTTACCATTACAATCATGTTGGATTTTCTAGAAGGGAAAAATATTGTCACTTTTTCACAGTATTAAATTGCAGTGAGCTCTTCCCCAATTCTCTTGAGGTGGCTACCGCAATACCTCGCTGGTCTTTCTCGTTCACAGCATTGTAAAAATGATAAACAATACCCTTGTATTTGATTACGCAGGGCTTGTGTGCATATCGCGCATCAAAAGTCTCTGAAGGTTCTATCAGGCTTTCTCCTTCCCAATCCGTCCAGT
>JBJOOI010000062.1:0-7289 GCA_046051375.1 Bacteroidota bacterium
GCTCTACCTGCACAACAATGATGGCACCCTCAAAAACCAAATCACTACCGGACCCAACTGGAGCACTTCCATTCAGTTCATCGATGAAGTAAAAAACATCATTTACTTCACATCAAGGCAGGAGAACTCCGTTCGCACAGACCTTTACCGTGTTGACTTTGATGGCAAGAACCAAATGCGCCTGACCTTTGGTGACTATACACACGCCACCGACCTATCTCCCAACGGAAGCTATTTCACCACCCGTTATTCCAATGCATCAACTCCAGACAGGCTGGCACTGGTGAGCAACAAGGGCAAGTTGATCCTTGAACTGGGAGACAGCAAAGGGACTGATTTTGATGCCTATGCCATGGCCAAAACCGAGATCCTGAGAATACTGTCTGAAGATGGTCTTTTTCAACTTCCCATCCGCATCACCTGGCCGTTGAATTTTGATCCTGCCAAACAATATCCTGTCATGATCAGTATTTATGGCGGACCCAATGCCGGCACCGTTCGTGATGGCTGGCAGTTCAACGGACAAACCCAGTGGTGGGCCAAGGAGGGACTGATACAAGTAGCGATGGACCACCGCGCCAGTGGACAATTCGGTAAAAACGGCATCAACTACATGCACAGGAACTTGGGCAACTGGGAGCTTAAAGACTGGATCACCATTGTAAAATGGTTGCGGACACATGGTGCAGATTCAACCCGTGTGGGCATTGCAGGATTCAGCTATGGCGGATACATGACCTGCATGGCATTGACGGCAGGGGCTGGATATTTCACCCATGGGCTTGCAGGTGGCAGTGTGACCGATTGGAAATTGTATGATTCTCACTATACTGAAAGGTTCATGGACACACCAGCAGAGAATCCACAAGGCTATGCAGCAGGATCTGTCATGACCTATGCAGATAAATACAAGGGATTGCTCAGGATTTATCATGGCACCATGGACGACAATGTACACTTGCAAAACAGCCTTCAACTGGTGAAAAAATTGCAGGACGTCAAAAAGCATTTTGAATTCATGGTCTATCCCGGGGGCAGGCATGGCTGGGGAGGAAACCAACAGTTTCATTCAACCAATGAAAACAATGCCTTCATCTACAAGAACCTGTTGAAAAAAGAAGTGCCAATGGCAATGATTCGATAAACACAATTCGCAGCATAGCTATACATAAAAAACTTTGATGAAGCCCATCGCTTCAATTCGTAAATAAATTTTTATCTTCCATAAACAGGGGTTGTGCATTTTGCCCAAACCCCTGTTTATTTTAAGCCAAAACTTGCCATTTATGACCCCTACCAGATTGTTTGACTGCCTCAATTGGCAGCTTCAAAAATTTCCAAAGGAAGACATGTTTGCCGCCAAAGAGGATGGCATTTGGAGAAAATACAGCACAGCAGAAATTGAGCAACTGGTCAACAACCTCAGCATGGGGCTCATGCGTGCAGGTATTGGATACCAAGACGGGACCATTGAGGGAAGGGACAAGATAGCCATCCTCAGCAACAACAGGCCTGAGTGGATGATTCTTGATCTTGCCGTACAACAAACAGGGGCCGTGCTCGCACCCATCTATCCCACCATCAATGTCAATGAGCTTGAATTTATCCTGAACGATGCCGCAGTAAAACTGGTCTTCGTAAGTGACCAGGAATTGTACAACAAGGTTCAGTCCATTCGTTCCAAAACCCCTTCGGTACAAGCCGTTTATACATTCAATCCTATACAGGAGGCACTGCATTGGAAAGAACTGATGCACGATGGCAATGATGAAGAACGCAATAACCTGAATGCATCCAAGGCAAGGATCAATGCGAAAGAATTGGCCACCATTCTCTATACATCAGGCACTACCGGTTTTCCAAAGGGCGTCATGCTCAGCCACCACAACATCCTCGACAACATCATGAATGTGGAAGAGCTGCTTGTGCCCATCTGCGGGCCCCAAGACAAGTCGCTGAGTTTTCTCCCTTTGAACCATATTTTTGAGAGGGTTATCACTTATGTCTACATGTACAGGGGCGTTTCCGTGTATTATGCGGAAAGCCTGGACACTGTTGGCGATAACCTCAGGGAAGTCAAACCAAGCCTGTTCTCCACCGTCCCCAGACTACTGGAAAAAGTGTACGAAAGGATCATCAACAAAGGCAAGGAGCTGACAGGCGTCAAAAAGAAACTGTTTTTCTGGGCCGTTTCAGTTGGCAATAAGTATGAAGTTGACAAAAACCAAGGCTTTGGATACAACCTGCAATTGGCCATTGCCAATAAGCTGATTTTCTCCAAATGGCGCGAGGCCTTGGGAGGAAATGTAAGGGCCATCGTTACCGGTGCTGCTGCCTGCCAGGTAAGGCTGTTAAGGGTTTTCACCGCAGCCAAACTTGTGGTGATGGAAGGCTATGGACTTACCGAAACCTCTCCTGTCATCAGTGTCAACCGCTATGAAAGCTATGGCAGAAGGTTTGGCACAGTGGGCAATGTGATCAGGAATGTTGAAGTGAAACTGGCAGAGGATGGAGAAATCTGCTGCAAAGGTTCCAATGTGATGTTGGGATACTACAAGCGCCCAGACCTTACAGCCGAATGCATTGACAGTGAAGGATGGTTCCATACAGGCGATATTGGTATTTGGGTGGAAGGAAACTTCCTGAAAATCACCGACAGGAAAAAAGAGATTTTCAAGACCAGTGGCGGTAAGTATGTTGCACCACAGCCTATTGAGAACAAGATGAAAGAATCACCATTCATCGAACAAATGATGGTAGTAGGTGCAGAAAGAAAATTCACTGCAGCACTGATTGTACCCGCCATGGGGAATTTGATCTCCTGGAGCAGGAAGCGTGGCATTGATATCCAATCACCTGAAAAATTATTGGACAACCCCAAGGTGATCGAGCACTATAAATCAATTGTTGAAAAATACAACCAGCATTTCAATCCTGTTGAACAAGTCAAGAAATTTGAGTTGATCAATGCAGAATGGACCATCAATGGTGGTGAACTTACGCCAACATTGAAACTGAAGCGCAAGGTCATCATGGAAAAATATGCCAATGCGATTGAACGCATTTATGCAGTAGAAGACTAGAAATAGTTTTGTGCAGCTGGCATGCGGAACAGCTTGTTGCGCTGATAGTTGGAGAACAACAGGTATTCATCTTCGTGCGTCTTGGTCCAATTTTGGTAAGCACTTGCATCTGTGGCCTGACCAAAAAGCCATTGGTTGTAGGCAACAAACATGCCTTCGCGCATCAGGTACTGAAGATGGTCAAACAACTTGAATGGAAATTTTCCAGCCGAATCATTGAACCAGTCCAAAAGAAATCTTGATCTGATGATCAATAATGTTTCTGGTGTAATCCCACGCAAAGCGAGCGAGGATTGCTTGTTCATGACTTCTAAAAACTTCAATTCAAAAGGAGTGGTCGGCTTGATAAAAAATTGCTTGCTGTCACCTGTCATGAATACACGCTTGTAGGATTCCAGCAACAATATTTTTATTTCGGCAGTGCGTACGGAATAACTTTCCAGGTTCACAAAAACTTCCCCATATACCAGGCTTCTTGCCTTGTCTGCTGTTGCAAAATAAAATTTTGCAGCATGATAATAATTGGCAGAATATGATGGATCCACGGAAATCCCAGTCTCCCATTGGCTGATGGCTTCTGCAGGCTTCTGCTGTATCCATAGCAGGTCTCCGTACTCTGCGAACAAGGGTCCGCTTGCATCAAATTTCTTCAAGCCCTTTTTGTAGAGCTTTTCACATTGCTTGTATTCCTCCGTTGCCTTGAAAATATTTCCCGCAATTTGAAATACCTGTACATCAGCGTCCTCCCGATCAGTCAAAGGAAGAATCCTTTCAGCCGCCCTTTGGTAATCCCCTCCCAGATAAAAAGTGAAGGCTACATCTTTGAGCAGCGTCAGGTTTGTAGGTTCCAATTCAAGTGCCTTTGCAAGCACCATCATGGTATTGCTGTAATCGGATTGCCGCTGAAAAGATATAGCAGTTTCCCTCAACTGCTGCACAGTTTGCTGGGCATTGGCTGCCGCAAAGAAAAGGGAGAATATGAGAAGTAACCTTAACCGGATCATGGCCATAAAATTAGATCAAATGGGTAAGCAAACCATCACGCAATTTTGGTTCAAACCAGGTACTCTTGGGAGGCATCACATTTCCACTGTCTGCAATATCGAACAATTGCCCAATGCTTACAGGATAAAAGCTGAAAGCAACCTTCATCTCTCCACTGTCCACCCTTTTTTCCAATTCTTTCAAACCCCTGATTCCACCGACAAAATCAATCCTTTTATCCGTTCTTTGGTCTTGAATGTCCAGGAACTTTTCGAGAATATTCTTAGAAAAGATCGAGACGTCCAACACACCAATCGGATCATCAGTATAGGTACCTTCGATGGATGTAAGGTGATACCACTCCCCTTCCATGTACATCCCAAATTCATGGAGATAGGCCGGATCAACCGGTACCTCAGAAGAAGAAACCATGAAATCCTCCTGCAAGGCACTGATCAATTCACTGGGCTCCATGCCGTTGAGGTCCTTCACAACCCTGTTATAAGGCATGATCTTGAGCTCATCAGCAGGAAACAGGGTGGTAAGAAAGCCATTGGCTTCAGGACCTGCAGCATCGCCCAAGGCAGCACGGACCTTGGCAGCACTTGCTGCGCGGTGGTGACCATCAGCGATATAAGTACAGGGAACTTCTTTTTCAAAAATGGTGGTAATGGTGTTTACTGCCTCTTCAGCTCCAATGACCCAAATGCGGTGGCTGATGCCATCAGCGGCCTTAAAGTCATATGCAGGTGCATTGTTCTTTTTCCAATCACCGATCAATTGATCCAGTGAGGCAACATTGCGGTAGGCCAGGAAAACATTACCTGTTTGTGCCCTTGTTATCTTGATATGGTTGATCCTGTCCTGCTCTTTTTCAGGACGCGTGAATTCATGCTTCTTGATGATATCGTTTTCGTAATCATCAACAGATGAACAGCAAACCAAGCCCGTCTGGCTTCTTCCGTCCATCACCAGTTCATAGATATAATAACAAGGTGTTGCATCTTGAAACAAAACCCCTGATGACAGCATTTCTTCAAGATTGGACTTTGCCTTCTCATAAACCGAGCTATCGTAAATGCTCAGTTCAACGGGCATGTCTACCTCAGACTTGGTGACATGGAGAAAAGAATGCGGATTGCCTGCCACCGCAGTACGTGCCTCATCACTCGAGAGCACATCATAGGGAGGAGCAGCAACTTCAGTTGCCAATGTTGCTTGGGGCCTTGCTGCCCTGAATGGAAAAATTGTTGCCATGGTATTCTGCTTTGCTATGCGTGTTTGTTTGCGAAATCCTTGATAAGGGCTGTGATATCCACCACACTGCTCAATGGCATGGCGTTGTACATCGAAACCCTGAATCCACCGACACTTCGGTGGCCCTTGACACCCACCATTCCTTCCTCCTTGCACCTTGCCAGGAACAGTTTTTCCAATGCAGGATCCTGCATGGTGAAGACTGCATTCATTTTGCTCCTGTCCTGGGGTGGAACCGGTAGGTTGAACATGGGTAGTGATTCCAGCGTGCTGTACAGCAGCTCCGCCTTTTGGTTGTTGATTTTTTCGATGGCTGCTACACCTCCGATTTTCTTGAGCCACCTGAGGGTAAGCAGGCAAACATAGATGGCAAAAACAGGAGGTGTATTGAGCATGGAACCATTGGCGACATGCTGTCTGTAATCCATCATGGAAGGTATTGACCTGTTGCCTGTCTCAAGAAAATTCTTGTCAGCCACCACAAGGTTTACCCCGGCTGCACCAATATTTTTTTGGGCTCCTGCATAGATGAAGGAGAACCTGTTGAAGTCCATGACATTGCTGAGGATATCACTGCTCATGTCTGCAATCAGGGGAACAGATGTTGAAGGAATGCCCTGCATTTGGGTTCCTTCTATGGTATTGTTGGTGGTATAATGAAAATAAGCAGCATTGTCTGGTATGGCATACCCAGTTGGGATATAACTGTAATTGCGGTCTTTGGAAGAGGCAACCACTTCAACATCCCCAAACAATTTGGCTTCCTTGATGGCTTTAGAACCCCAGACACCTCCATCCAGGTAGGCCGCCTTTTTCTCCCTGGAAAGAAAATTCATGGGTACCTGGAAAAACTGGGTTGATGCCCCGCCATGCAAAAACATCACTTCTTTGTTGCCATCCAGTTGCATCAGTTCCCTGACCAGGTCCATGGCTTCACTGACCACTGATTCGAACATTGGTGTTCGATGGCCAAATTCCAGGATGGACAAGCCTGTTTCATTGAAATTCAGGATGGCACGACTGGCTTCTTCAAATACCTCTTTTGGAAGGATGCTCGGACCCGCATTGAAATTGTGTATCATGTTACTGTTTGCTTAGGAAAGTGGAATGGCAGCAGCAAGGCAAAGATACTTAATTTAGAGAAGAGCGCAGTTGAGACAAATCAGGTTGCCCTGCATCCACCCATGCGGTAAACCAGAAACTGGCAACCCCATAGATGGCATCCCTCATCCGCCTTTCCACCATCCCATTGAGTTTCCTGTGGTAAATGCCTGCATATTGGGCCGCATATTGGCGCAATACCACCCCGTTTCTGCTCTCGTAGGCAAAACGAAAATCCATGGGATAAGCCTTGCTGATTTTTTTCTCCACTTTCAGGACCGTGTCAGCGGCTGCCGCACTTTCATAGACCCTGTCCCAGATAAAATGCAAGGGACTGTTCAGGTATGCAGCAGGCCCAATGATAAAATCATATTGCTTTTCGGCATAGAGTTCCGGGAGCCGGCTCTCCCAAAATCCATGAATGCCCAGCTGATCTGTCTTTTGACCATTGTGGTTGCTGCTGGCATGCAAGGGCACGTGCACGTCAGCAATATAATGACCCAGATCAGCAGAAATTTTCAGGATGGCATCAGCATTGCACTCCCGAAAAGCCTTTTTCAAACGGGCCTGCATGATCATGATCCACCAGGGGGCTATCCCATGTGCATTCAAGGTATCTGCTGAAAAAAGAAGCACTGCATCATCCCATTTTCTGGGGAGGCTATCTTTGGGACCCTGCAAATAATGGTCCATGTCGATATAATGCCTTGGGGCCTCTTCTGCAATGGCATACCGCCGCTTGTCAGGATCCACGGCATGGTCTGCCAGGTAACGGATGTTCTTTTTGTAAAAACCGATCATTGAAGGTGGGAGAAGAAAAACAGCATGGTAGTTGATGTGCCGATGGCCGAAAAAACCCCAGCT
>JBJOOI010000063.1:0-7242 GCA_046051375.1 Bacteroidota bacterium
TTTTACTGCTGAAGAAGAACTGGGTTATAGGCTCATCCGTTCCTCGAAAACAAAAGATTGCGGAAGTTCTGGATGTCATGGTGAAAAAGATCGTGATGGGATTGCTCTCTTTACTGATTGGGGACATGACAACATTGGCTTACCATGGAAATCTGAGTACCGCAAAGAAGAAGGTTTGGCCAAGGGGGAAGTTGATAAAGGTTTCTATACAACCTTGACTTCTGGTAATCTTCCCAAGGGTTTGAAAGTTATAAATGCTAACGAACATATTGGAAAATTCAAAACACCATCATTGAGAAATGTAGCCCGTGGTGAAGGCAACAAGCGATACATGCACAATGGTATTTTCTCCAGCCTTGAAGAGGTGATGCACTTCTACAATACAAGAGATGTCAAAGGTGCAGGCTGGAGTCCTTCAGCAAAAGCAGATGATAAAACAAAACCAGACTGGAGGCCTTGGGGAGCTCCTGAATATGCGAAAACAATGGAAGGGAGTGACGAGCTTGGAAATTTTGGTCTTACAGTGAGAGAGGAAAAAGCCATCGTTGCTTTCATGAGAACACTGAGCGACACAAGAGTTGTTTTACCTCCCCCTGCTTATGGTGCTGCTGCTCCTGCGCAGCCAGCCAACTAATCAGGAAATTATATCAGGTTTAATTATCCAAGCGGCCATCATATTGGCCGCTTGGATTTTTTTGTTTAGATTAGAATCAAATTGATTTAAAATGCTAATGATGAAAAAATTTTCTCTGATCCTGCTCCTGCAGTTTCTTTGCATGGCATCAAGCAATGCTGCTGTAAGACTCCCTTCGATCATCGGCTCTCACATGGTGTTGCAGCAAAAGTCTACCGTGAAACTCTGGGGTTGGTCAGGACCTGCTGAAAATATTACGATCAAAGTGGGATGGGATACCACTACCTACAAGGTTGTGGCCAGCCGGGGTGCGAGATGGATTGCAGAAATAAAAACTCCTGCAGCAGGAGGGCCATATACTATTACCATCAAAGGGAACAATGAAATCGTTCTTGAAGATGTGCTGATCGGGGAAGTGTGGGTCTGCGGTGGACAGAGCAACATGGAATGGTCTGCTGATCAGGGATTGAAACAAGCCAAAGAGGAATCCCCCAATGCGACAAATGAGAAGATCCGGTTTTTCTATGTGCCCAAATCCACTTCCTCTAGTCCGCAGGATGATGTGAATGGAAAATGGGTTGTTTGCAATCCCCAAGACATGCTTCATTTCAGTACCATTGGATATTTTTATGGGAAGCAGATCAATACCACTACTGGTTTTCCAGTGGGGCTGATCAACAGCAACTGGGGTGGAACACCTGCAGAAGTATGGACGCCAGAGGAGATCATCACCCATGACCCAGACCTTTTGCATGCCGCAGAAAAATTGAGTCCGGCAGCCTGGTGGCCGCATATCAGGGGAGAAGCCTATAATGCCATGATCTATCCGCTGACCCAATTTTCCATTGCCGGTGCCATCTGGTACCAGGGGGAAAGCAATGTGGGTACACATTTCATGTACAAACGGCTCTTCACCAGCATGATCGACAGCTGGAGAAAGGCCTGGGGCAAGACCTTTCCTTTTTATTTTGTGCAGATCGCGCCATATACCTACGGCGATACCCATATCAATGGTGCTCTTTTGCGGGAGGCCCAAACCCAATCTGCATCACATCCTAAAACAGGGATGGTGGTGATCAGTGATTTGGTCGACGATGTGAAGAACATTCATCCCAACCTCAAAAAAGAAGTTGCTGCCAGGCTTTCCAACTATGCACTTGCTGAAACCTATGGGGTGCAGGCATTGAACTACAAGAGCCCAACCTACGCAGCACATGCTATTGAAAAAGGAAGCATCAGGATTCAGTTCAAGGATGTACCCACAACACTGATGAGCAAAGGAGGAGAATTGACAGACTTTTTCATTGCAGGAGCAGACGGTGTCTTTGTTCCGGCCAAGGCCAGGATTGAAGAAAAAACCGTTTTGGTATCTGCCAAAACGGTGAAAGATCCTGTGCATGTAAGGTTTGGATTCACCAATACATCCATGCCCAATTTGTTCTCAGCAGAAGGTTTACCGGTAAATTTATTCAGAACGGATAAATAAAAAGAAAGGAGGGTTAAGCCCTCCTTTCTTTTTATCATTAAACTTTGTTACTCAATCAATAGAACCTGGTCACACCTGGAACGGCAATCTTGTATTTGCCATCAGCATCAGGAAGTGATTTTGGCAGGGTATCCCAGGTATAGGCAGCCGGCTGAAGGTTCAAGCCGCAGTTGAGGGCCTTGTCCCACTCAACAACCTGTCCACTGTAAGTAGCCATTCTTCCGAGTATGGAGGTCATGGTGCTTTTTGCGCCATTCTCCGCGTCAGCGAACTTGTATTCTCCTTTTGCAATGGCTGCAAAAAGTTCCACATGTTCATTCTGGTAACCGTTGTTTTCAGTTTTCTTGTCGAACTGGTAGATCACATTGCCCTGATGGTCTCTGATGTTGGCAGCACCACAGTAAATCTTGCCTTTTGTTCCGATCAGGAGTTCGTCCACTTTTGCTGAAGTCTTGGGGATGTGACGACATTGGCTGTTGAGGATAGAGCCATCGGCATAGGTGAATTCCACAAAGTGATGATCAAAGATCTCACCATGGTCTTTTCCTTTCCTTACTTCTCTTCCACCCATTCCCTGTGCTTTTACAGGATATCCTCCTTTGAACCAGTTGATGACATCAAGGTTGTGGATATGCTGTTCAGTGATATGATCGCCACAAAGCCAGTTGAAATAATACCAGTTGCGCATCTGGTATTCCATTTCGGTTTGACCTTCTTTTCTTGGTTTGACCCAAACACCATCATTGTTCCACCAGGCTTGAGCTGAAGTGATGTCACCAATCATGTCCTTGCGGTTGAACAACTCGCGGTAGGAGTTCTGGTAGTGGCGCTGAAGACCCACCACTACATTGAGTTTTTTTGTTTTTGCTTCTGCAGCAGCAACCAATACACGCTTTACACCTTCTGGATCAGTCGCTACAGGCTTTTCCATGAAGATGTGCTTTCCTTGTTTCACCGCTTCTTCAAAGTGAAGAGGCCTGAAACCTGGAGGTGTTGTCAGGATCACTACATCAGCAAGGGCTATGGCATTTTTGTATCCGTCAAATCCAACAAATTTTCTCTCTTCCGGTACATCAATCAATTTTTTGATGTCTCCTGAGATACCAGATTCGGTTAGGTCTCCGGTGATGCTTTTGTAAGCGTCATCCAGCCTGTCGCGAAAGGCATCAGCCATGGCAACCAGCTTGACATTCTGTTTGCTGAGCAGGGCTTGGACTGCAGCACCGGTGCCACGTCCGCCGCAACCAATCAAGGCAACCTTGATTTCATCGCTTGCTCCTGAATAAAAATTTGCATTGGTAATCAGTGGTGCAGCAAGTACCCCACCTGAAATGATTCCAGTTTGTTTTACAAAGTCTCTGCGACTTTTTCCGGAAAATGGCATGTTGTTTTGCATCGTTGTTGTTTTAAGATGTTATTTACCGAGATACAATTTATAAAATTTTTCGGCTTCTTCCGCAGTTGGTTGCTTTACAGGGCGAACAATTCTGAAACCGGCAAACATTCCGTCTGTAAGCCACCACCTGCTTTTGGGAATTTGTGGATCACGCTGGTTCCAGAAAGGCTCAGAAAATTTACGCGTAAAGACCCTGAGATCAGCCGCAACGTCAAGATAAGACCCACCCCTGATGCTTCTTGGATACCTCGCAGAAGGTGGATTGGTAGGGTCTAACTGGCCATCAGTGATTTTTGTTAAATAATCCGGTGCATATTGATCCATGGTCCATTCTGCCACATTGCCCAGCATGTCGTACAGTCCCCAGGCATTGGGTTTCTTGGTGCCCACGCGCTGGTATTTTTCCTTGCTGTTGGTCTTGTACCAGGCATATTGGCCCAGTAGGGCAGGATCATTTCCAAAAAAATAATTGGACTTGCTGCCTGCCCTGCAAGCATATTCCCATTCTGCTTCGGTGGGCAGTCGGTAGAAGACTCCGGTGTTTTGGTACATCCACCTGCAGAACATCATGGCCGCATCCACACTCATGCTGTTGACTGGAAATCCACCACCTTTTCCCATGTCCCAACTCAGGTCAATGTATTGTGCAGTGGGTCTTGTAACGGCATCTACCTTAGATCCTTGTGAAGTATTTTCATCCTTGAAAAAAACATCGAATTGGTCGTGGGTAATTTCAAAAGCGCCCATCCAGAATGCAGAGATCTTGACTGTTTTGGCCGGTTTTTCATTGGGCTTGGTGGAGCTGTTGCTGCCCATCAGAAAGGTTCCTTCTGGAATGGAAACCAACTTGATTTTGAGATCAGACAGTGGCATACTGATTTCTTCTGTTTTGGAAACATTGGTTTGTGCAAAAATGGCTTGCGTTGATAGAGATTTCACAAAGAGCAGCGCTACAATAATTTTTTTCAATGCATTTGATTTGATGCAATTTTAAGTAAATTGTCCTTAGTATTCATTTTTAAAACGATTAAATTTCTTTTCATATGGAACGCAGAGGATTTCTCAAAAGATCATCCATGGCAGGAGCCGCACTGATACCTGGATTGGCTGCTTTTTCAGCATTTCAACCCACAAAAGAATCCGGTAAGACCTTCAACCTCAACTATGGGTTTCATGATGGGATGTTTGCTGCTCATGCAGGAAAGGATTTCATCGAGCAGATCAAATGGGCCCATGATCAGGGTTTCAGGTCAATCGAAGACAATGGCATGATGAACCGTACACCTGAAATGCAGGCCAAAATTGGTGATACCCTTGCCAAACTGGGCATGCAAATGGGGGTATTCGTGATTACCACTGACGGCTGGCATTGGAAGATGAGCCTTGCCACAGGAAAGCAGGAGTTCAAAGACCTGATCATCCGGGATTGTAATACCGCTGTTGAAGTGGCCAAACGTTGCAATGCCAAACACATGACCGTAGTGCCTGGAAATTTTGACCGCAGTTTGCCGATGGACATCCAAACCGCCAATGTTATTGAAGCGTTGAGGGGTGGTGCCGGAGTCCTTGAAAAACATGGACTGGTCATGGTGCTGGAGCCTTTGAGTGACAATCCAGACCTGTTCCTGCGTTATTCTACCCAAACCTACATGATTTGCAAGGCGGTGAACAGTCCATCCTGCAAGATTCTTTTCGATATGTACCATATGCAGCGCAATGAAGGAAACATCATCACCAACATCAACCGGACCTGGGAAGAGATTGGTTATTTCCAGATCGGAGACAATCCTGGAAGGAAAGAACCCACCACTGGAGAGATGAACTACAAGAATATTTTCAAGCACATCTACAACAAAGGGTACCGCGGGGTGATGGGCATGGAACATGGAAATTCCAAACCCGGAACAGAGGGTGAATTAGCGCTGATCAAGGCTTACAGGGAATCAGATTCCTTTCTTTAGATCGGTCGATGAACATTTAAGCAGAGCCGTTGTTTGAATAACATGAAGAAGTTTTTGTTGTTGTTGATTGGGGTTTTTGCAGTGGGATTGTCATTTTCTCAATCTGCAGATGCGGTGGTAGCCAAGCTTAAATCCAAGCTCTTGTCTGTAAAGGATTATGAGGCAAAAGGGATGCTGAAAACGGATGTTGCGTTTCTTAAATTACCCATTTCTTCAGTGCGTATATTTTATAAATTCCCTGATCTTTTCAGGATTAAAAAAGATGGTGGGATTTCAGTGCTCCCCAAGGGCGGCATTCGCATCAACATGAATTCTTTGATCACGGAAGGCAATTATACTTCACTTTCCGCAGGTCGTATTGTGTGGAAGGGTTCGGATCTGTCTGTTTTAAAACTGATCCCCAATGGCGAATCTGCTGACATCGTGTTGACTACCTTGTATGTTGATGACAAGGCCATGTTGATCAGAAGAGCGATTACCACTACGAAAGACAATGGCACCTATGAAATTGAAATGGATTATGGAAAATATGCCCAATGGGGTTTGCCAGACAAGGCAGTCATGATTTTCAATACAAAGGATTACAAGTTGCCCAAGGGAATCACCTTTGAATATGATGCAAGTATTTCCCAGAAAACAAAAGAAAAGAAACCCTTGAGCAAACAGGGAAGGATTGAAATTTCTTATGCTTCTTATGAGATCAACAAAGGGCTAGCCGCGGATATATTCGGAACCAAATAAAACTATTCCTCTATTTTTTCGTCTTCAGCATTGGCCATCACCCTTGAAGAAATTTTACGCATGGGGTTCTTCCTCATTTCAGCATAGCCCATCCTTGTATCAAAAATATCAACAGCTGCGAAAACCGCGGCCCTGAAGGATGATTCATCCGCAATATTCTTCCCGGCTATGTCAAAGGCTGTTCCATGATCTGGCGATGTTCTGATGACTTGAAGGCCAGCAGTGAAATTGGTTCCTTCGCCCAGCGCAAGTGATTTGAATGGAATCAATCCCTGGTCGTGGTACATGGCCAGCACTGCATCAAATTTCTCATGGCTTCCCCTGGCAAAAAAAGCATCTGCACTGTAAGGCCCCATAACAACACAATCATTTTTCTTTGCCTCCAGCACTGCAGGACGGATGATTTCCTTCTCCTCTCTTCCTACCAATCCTTCATCACCTGCATGGGGATTAAGGCCGAGGATGGCAATTTTTGGCCTGTCAATACCAAAGTCTTTTTTAAGGCTGGCTTTGAGGATGTTTATTTTTTTGATGATCTGTTCTTTGGTAATATTTTTGGCAACATCACCAATGGCAACATGCTCTGTCAATAAAGCCACTCGCATGTTCTCCGCCACCATCAGCATCAGCACTTCATCTGCCTTGAATACTTCCTTGAGGTAAGGCGTATGCCCCGTGAAATTGAAGGCACTGCTTTGCATGGCATATTTGTGCAAGGGCGCTGTTACCAGTGCATCAATTGTATTTTCTTTGAGCGCCTTCACTGCAGCCTGCAGTGATTTCACGCCATACGAGCCACCGGTCTCGGTCATTTGGCCGGGATTTATTTCGACATCTTCTTCCCAAACAGTAAACACGTTGAGCTGCTTGGGATTGGCCTTTGCAATCTCCTTGATGTTGTTGTAACTGATGTTCAATTCTGGCATCAGTTTTCTGTAGAAGTTGAGCACCTTGTTGTTGCCAAAAACCACCGGGGTACAGAACTCAAGGATGCGTCCGTCGGAAAAGGTATTGAGAATCAGTT
>JBJOOI010000064.1:0-7172 GCA_046051375.1 Bacteroidota bacterium
CTTCATTTTGTCACGCTCATGATATTGAGCAATGTGGTGAAAGGACAGGATCTTCATTTTTCACAATTCTATGAAGCGCCGCTCTTGCGCAATCCCGCATTGGCAGGTCTTTATGAAGGTGATGTGCGCATTCAGGGTGTCTACCGTAACCAGTGGAACAGTGTGGCATTTCCCTATCAGACAGGTTCTATCAATGCTGAATATAAATTTCCAGTTGGCAGGGGGGAAGATTTTCTGACGGTTGGTGGTCAGGTGCTCTATGATAAAGCCGGAACGGTTCAATTGCAGACTGTGCACATGCTTCCGATGGTGAATTTTCACAAGTCACTCAGCACCAACAAGGTTTCATATTTATCCCTGGGGTTCATGGGGGGAGTCGTCAACCGCAGGCTCGACAGGTCAAGGGTAACCACCAACAGCCAGTACGATGGTTTTTATTTCAATGGCGCCCTCCCGGATGGCGAGACCTTTACCGGTGCTTACTCCTACGCAGACATGTCGGTGGGCATGAGCTTCAATACCACCCTGGGAAGCAACGATCAACATTATGTTTTTGGAGGATTGGCCTATCATCATTTCAATAAACCCATGAATTCATTTTATGGCAACATCGCCCATCTGCCCAAATGGGTGGCTTCCGGAGGGCTAAAACTCAACCTTGATGATGTTACCTATATCACCTTTCATGGAGACATCACCGATCAGAAGCCTTTCCGGGAGATCATGGCTGGTGGTACCTTTTCAAAGCGCATGGGTGATGAGTATGTTTCAACCACCACTGTACATGCCGGGATGTATTACCGTAACAATGATGCTATTGTCCCCGTGTTGAAGTTTGATGTCAACCAGCTCTCCATTGGCATCAGCTATGATATCAATATTTCAGCCCTGGCTCCCGCCAGCCTCAACAGGGGAGGCTTTGAAATTTCGCTGGGTTACCTGGCCATCAAGCCCAAGGAGACAGAATTCATTCTTTGCCCCAAATTTTGATCATTATTACCCTTCTATCGCTTCTTTCAGCCGGGTACAATCTTTTTTCCTGCAAACAAAAAATACAGTTTCCCTGTTGTAAATTTGCCGTGTAACTTAATTTCAACAAAACAACTCGAAACAATGGCTATTCAAAAAGGACAAATTGCTCCCGATTTCAGTCTTTTCAATACAGAAAAGAACAAAGTAAATCTCGCAGATTATAAAGGTAAAAACCTCGTAATCCTCTTCTTTCCACTTGCTTTTACAGGTGTTTGCACCACTGAACTCTGTTCGGTAAGGGACAATCTCAATGTGTATACATCACTCAATGCTGATGTTGTGGGCATCTCTGTAGATTCACTGTTCAGCCTTGGTAAGTTCAAGGAAGAGCAACAGTATAATTTCCCATTGCTTTCTGATTTCAACAAGGAAACATCCCAGGCATATGGCGCTTTTTATGATGAGTTTGTGCTCGACATGAGAGGTGTTTCACGCAGGGCAGCCTTCGTGGTTGACAAGGATGGGGTGGTACAATATGCTGAAGTGCTTGAAAGCGCTGGCGATCTTCCCAACTTCGATGCCATCAAAGAAACACTTTCTGGTCTGAACTGATATTAAAGGACCTGAACAATAAGGAACTTGAGATAATTGGTATTCTCCAATCCTTTGATGATCGGATGATCAGCAGATTGTGATTGAAATACCACTTGTCTCAAGTTTCTTTTTGCATCCTTGGCAGCCATCTCTATGGTTTGATAAAATACATCCGGCTGAACCAGGTTTGTGCAAGATGATGTTACCAGGAAACCTCCGGGCTTCAGAAGTTTCATCCCACGGAGGTTGATTTCTTTGTATCCACCAATGGCATTCTGAACATTCTCTCGGCTTTTGGTAAACGAGGGAGGATCCAGCATCACAACATCCCATTTTTTATCTTCCTTGCTCCATTGCTTCAGTGCATCAAAGGCATTGATGGCCTGAAAACTGATATTATCAAGCTTGTTCAGGGCTGCATTTTCCCTGGCCTGTGCTACAGCATTTTCAGAAATGTCCAGCCCCAGCACATGTTTTGCTCCATAGCTGGCCGCATGGATTTCAAATGTACCGGTGTAGCAAAAAGCACCCAACACATCAGCCCCCTTGACAATATGTTCAATGGCCCTGCGGTTATCCCTTTGGTCAAGGAAATATCCTGTCTTTTGTCCCTTCTCTACATCCACCAGGAATTTCAGGCCATTTTCAACAATCGGAATCTTGGTATCAAAAGGATTGGAAAGGAATCCTTTTTTCTGTTCCATTCCTTCAAGCTCCCTGACGGCAACATCATTTCTTTCATAGATACCCTTGGGAGAAAATATGTTTTCCAGCGCTGCTACAATTTCATTTTTCCACCTGTCAATCCCGAGGGCAAGGGTTTGAAGCACAAAATAGTCATTGAACTTGTCGATGATCAACTGCGGCAATCCATCCGCCTCACCAAAGATCAACCTGCAGTTTTCAGTATAGCCAATTTTTTTACGGTATTCCCAGGCTTCCAGAATTCTCCTGTGAAAGAAATTCGCATTGATTTCCTCCGCCTTGTTTCGGGTGAGAAGCCTTACAGGGATCCTTGAAACAGGATTGATATAGCCCCTTCCTACGAATTTATAGTCGTAGGTATACACATCAGCAATGTCCCCAGCCACCAGCTCATCATCCATCAAATCGATCTCATTTGAAAAAACCCATGGATGTCCGCTCACTACCCTGTTGCTGATTTTTCTGTTTAAAACCACTTTCTTCATGCTGCAAAGGTAAACTTTCGTGGAAAAGGCAGAAATTTGCATTTCTCAGGTAGAAAACGCGACAATTTGGCTTGTCGATAGAAGATGGCAAGCCATTTGAGCAGTATTAATTGCAAATTCAATTACCATGGAAGAAAAAGAAATGACGCAAAACGAAGAACAGGTTCCTGCTGAAAACATCGAAAATGAGGTCAAGGAAACCATCAGTGAAATTGACCAGCTGAAACTGGATGTAGAAGAACAAAAACAAAAATTCATTCGTCTCTATGCTGAGTTTGATAATTTCAAACGCAGGAGTGCCAAGGAGCGGGTAGAACTGATCCAGACTGCAGGAAGGGATGTGATCCAGTCGATGCTTGAAGTGATGGATGACTGCGATAGGGCAGAAAAACAGCTTCAGACCAGCGAGGACCTGCAACAGATCAAACAGGGCATACAACTTGTATTTACCAAATTCAGGAATACCCTGCAGGCAAAAGGTGTCAAGGAAATGAAAAGCATTGGTGAAGAATTCAACCCGGACATCCACGAAGCCATCACTGAAATCCCAGTCAATGATCCTGCAATGGCCGGTAAAGTGGTTGATGAAGTGGAAAAGGGTTATACCCTTAACGATAAAATCATCAGGTATTCTAAAGTGGTTGTAGGAAAATAAATGGCTTTGTCCAATTAAACAGCAGATATGTCCAAACGCGATTATTACGAAATACTGGGGGTGACCAAATCCTCTTCAGCGGATGAGATCAAGAAAGCTTACCGAAAGGTGGCCATGCAATTCCATCCTGACAGGAATCCTGGCGACAAGGCCGCAGAGGAGAAATTCAAGGAAGCCGCCGAGGCCTACGAGGTGCTCAGTGATCAGGAAAAAAGAGCCCAGTATGACAGGTATGGCCATGCAGGAATGAACAGCCGTGGCGGAGGCTTTGGTGGTGGACAGGGCATGAACATGGATGACATCTTCAGCAATTTCGGGGACATATTTGGTGACGATATTTTCGGAAGTTTTTTCGGAGGAGGAGGTGGTCGTCAGCGCGGCGGCGGTGGCAGGGCCAGGGGAACCAGGGGCAGCAATCTTCGCATCAAGTTGAAGATGAATTACGAGGAGATTGCCAAGGGTGCCAACAAGACTGTCAAGGTTAAAAAATATACCGGGTGTACCAGCTGTGGTGGTTCTGGTGCGAAAGATAAAAATGCCGTTCAGACCTGTGGAACCTGCGGAGGAAGCGGACAGGTGAGAAAGGTTACCAATACTTTCCTGGGGCAGATGCAAACTGTGGGCACTTGTACAACCTGTAATGGAGAAGGGTCAACCATCACCAGCAAATGTACTTCCTGCAAAGGAGAGGGCCGGGTCTATACCGAAGAAACCATCAATATTGATATACCAGCCGGTGTGCAAGATGGCATGCAGTTGAGCCTGAGTGGAAAAGGGAATGCCGGTGAACGTGGCGGTGCAGCAGGTGATTTGATTGTACTGATTGAAGAAGAGCCGCATGCAGAACTGCAGCGGGACAACCTCAATGTGATTTACGACATGCACATCAGTTTTCCTGATGCTGTATTTGGAGCGAATCTTGAAGTGCCTACCATTGATGGCAGGGCCAAGATCAAGATTCCACCGGGCACACAAGGAGGAAAAATTTTCAGGTTGAAAGGAAAGGGTTTCCCTTCTATCAATTCTTACGAGAAAGGTGACCAGTTGATCCATGTCAATGTCTGGATTCCCCAAGAGCTTTCTGCGGAAGAAAAAGAGATGATGGAAAAAATGAGGGATGCCAAAAACTTTCAACCCCAGCCCGACAAAAGCGAAAAAAGCTTTTTCTCCAAGGTTAAGGAAATGTTTGGGTCATAGGTTGAGCAACACTCATTCTTTGATTTGCATGATTTGGTCAATGTTTCTGCCATATCCATTGTAGTCGAGGCCATAGCCGACTACAAAAAGATTGGGGATTTCAAACCCCATATAATCAATCTGGATGGGGTATTTGGTAGCCTCTTTTTTGTGCAGCAAAGCACAAATTTTCAAGGAGCGGGGTTGCTGGTGCATCAACTGGGGCAGAAACTCCGATAGCGTTTTTCCGGTGTCAACGATGTCCTCCACAATGATGACATCCCTTTCAAAAACATCAGCCTCAAGACCAATAGCAGTAACCACTGACCCTGAGGACTTGGTTCCTTTATAGGACGCGAGTTTGATGAAACTGATCTCAGCTGGAATTTCTATTTTCTTGAAAAGGTCTGAAGCAAACATGAAGGATCCGTTCAGGATGGCGATGAAGAGTGGTTTTCTTCCTTCATAATCAGCATTGATTTTCTCGGCCATTTGTTCAATGGCTGTACTGATGTCTGACTTGCTCAAGTAAGGCACAAAGGATTTATCCAAAACCTGTTTTTCCATGTTATTTTTTTGGGATCTTGATTTTTTGACCAACCTGGAGGGCTTCTTTCTTTAAGTGGTTGACTTTTTTGAGGGCTTCCACGGTAGTGCCATATATTTTGGAGAGGCTATACAGTGAGTCGCCTCGTTTTACCACATGTGTTTTTTTAACTTTGATGCGCTTGCCTGATTTTTCTTTTGCAGGCTTTTGGACATCATCAGGTTCAATCAACTTACCATTGTTGGCAAGTGGTTGTAAAGGCTTGTTCTTGATCTTCTCGAAGAAATTTTTCAGGTCTTCCTCATCTTGATTTTCTGCGAATTTGTTCAGTTCATTCAGTTGATAAGCCTCAATATATTTGATCAGGGTCTGGGCATAAATTGGATTGGTGGCGTATCCTGCTTTTTTTAGTCCCCATGCCCAAGCAGCATAATCATTCGCGTCATACTCAAACAGGAATGCATAACGCGGTTGGGATTTGAGGTAATCGGAGTGGTCAAGGTAGGAAGCTTTTGCATCTTCATATTTCCTGAAACATTCTCCCTCAGCATCGTCATTGTGATAAACTTTATCTCCTGTCCAGCTGCTCTTGCACTTTATGCCGAAATGATTGTTTGATAGCAAAACCAGGTCACTTTTCCCCGCATTTGTTTCATGAATGCCCTGTGCAATTTTGATGGATGCGGGAACGCCTGTTCTTTCCATCTCCTTCACCGCGAGCGCTGCATATTGTTCAATGTATTTAATGATGTTTTCATTCGGAGCTTCCTGCGATAGGGCAGGACAGGTGCTCGAAAGCAAAAAAGCAATAATTAAAAAGATGCTGTTCTTAGGTTTCATTTTTTCATTTTTTAATCAGGATACTCAATCCATCCCGTACTGTCAACATTACTTTTTCCACCCGATTGTCTTCACGAATGAATGCATTGAAAGCTGAAACCGCCTTTGCACTCTTGCCACTGATTTTTTCCTTCAGCACTTCCCCATGGAAAAGTACATTGTCGATGATAAAAAAAGTACCAGGTTTAACTTTGTCAATCAACAAACCATAATAGTCAAGGTATCCGGTTTTATCGGCATCAATGAAAATCAGGTCCCAGTCTTCCTCTAACGCTGGCAACAATTCCCTGGCGTTTCCCACATGCAATTTTATCTGCAGGCCATGTTCGCTTCTGTCGAAATAGGCCTGTGCAATGGCGGCATCTTCCTCTCGCAGTTCAATGGTATGCAACATTCCATCCGATGAAAGCCCCTTGGCAAGGCAAATGGCACTGTAGCCAGTAAAACTGCCAATCTCCAAAATCCGCTTTGGCTTGATCATCCTGCTGAGCATGGAAAGCAAATTACCTTGAAGAGGTCCGCTGATCATGTGCGGCTCCGCATGGTTCTCCAGGGTAAATGCATGGATCTCCTGCAACAGATTGTCTGTCACAGAACTGTTCTGCTCTGCATAAGCGTTGGCCAAAGGAAGGATGAACTCCATTGTTGCAAAATTACACCCTTCATGTTGCCGAGACAAGGGACAACTGTTGCAGAAAAGCGAAAATTTTTATCAACCCTTCCTGGAAATCAACAATAATCCGATGAAGGTGAGCAAGCCATTGATCAGGAGCATTTCAACGCCAATTTGATAGCCGTTGAACCAGCTGGCTGCATTCTTTCCCAGCGCATAACAGAGAGCAGGGGCAACCAGGCAAACAGCGGTTACGCCATAGCCGGCACCCAGTTTTCTTTTTGTCAGGATGCCGAAGGCGAACAAGCCCAATAATGGCCCATAGGTATACCCTGCAAGGTCCAGGATGATGCCAATGATGGATTTGTTGTCAATCCATTTGAAGAGCATGATACAGAAGAGAAAGATGACCGCGAAGCTCAGGTGCACCACAATCCTTGTCCTTTTTTGGGATGCTTCAGAAAGTCCTTCTTTTCTCCTGATGCCAAGAATATCAATACAGAAAGAGGAGGTCAATGCGGTCAGGGCTCCATCGGCACTGGGGAACAATGCGGAAATCAGGGCAATGATGAAAATGATGCCAAT
>JBJOOI010000065.1:0-7145 GCA_046051375.1 Bacteroidota bacterium
GGCACACCAGCATCAATGGCACCTGGCGTATCCGTTCTGGGGATAATGATTTCCGCAACTTCCGCTACAAGCTTGCGTTGCGAAGCCGAGAGCATGAAATCAAGGGTGTTAGAAAGCCCACTCTCGTTTAGCTTCATTGCCAACAAAGTGGGCAGGGAAATAGTCCCTCCTACCATCAGGGCAATATGTTTAATAACCGCTCTCCTTTCCATTATTCAAAGTTTATATTTCAACTGCATCAATTAAGTAGATGTAATCTATTAAAAATTAACAAAACACCCAACTGTCACTAACCCCAAAAAGAAGATGATGAAAAAAATCAATCCTTTGGCATGCATGGGGATGAAATTATGTAGTTTTAAGGGGATTTCTATTGCTTTAAACGTTGAAAATTAATCATTACAATGCAATACCGCAGGCTGGGAAAAACTGAACTAAATGTTTCTGTCATAGGATTTGGTGCTTCTCCTTTGGGAAATGTATTTGACGATTGTGACGAATCCGAAGGAATCCGATCCGTGCATTGTGCAATAGACCTTGGCATCAATTTTTTTGATGTTGCTCCTTTTTATGGTATCACGCTGGCTGAAACGCGTTTGGGCGATGCCCTCAAGGGAAAGCGGAATGACATACTGTTGGCAACCAAATGTGGACGCTATGGATTGAGGGATTTTGATTTTAGCTACCAACGAATCCTTGACAGTGCAGACGAATCTTTGAGAAGACTTCAAACTGACTATGTAGACTTGATGCAACTGCATGACATTGAATTTGGCAGCAAAGATCAGGTATTGAACGAAGCCATTCCGGCCCTTCAAAAAATAAAAGCATCGGGGAAAGCCCGTTTTGTGGGCATTACAGGACTACCAGTCAGGTATCTTGCAGCGATTGCAAGGGAAGTTGAAGTGGATACCGTGCTTTCCTGGGCACATTACAACCTGCTGCAAGACGAGATCAATGCTGAGCTTGTTCCGCTTTGTCAACGGAAAGACATGGGATTGATGAATGCCGCACCACTTGTTCAACGCATCCTTTCTGATGCATCCATTCCCGCATGGCACAATGCTCCAGCTGAATTAAAAGCGATTCAGGCGCCATTGCTTGACTGCTGCAAGAAATATGGTGTAGCCCTGAGCGATGTTGCCATTCGCTATGCCATTGACCATCCCTTTATTGCCAGCACCATCATTGGCATGTGCGACCAAACCAATGTGAAAAAAAATATTGGCGTATTGGAATTTTCATTTCCAGAGGGCTTGCTGGTTGAGATATATCGAATAGTCGCCCCTGTAAAAAACACCATGTGGTTTGAAGGCATGCCCGAAAACAATATTCAAAGAAAAAATCCATAAGATGAAAGCATTGTATTTGACTGCCATAGGAGAAACGGCCATCATGGAGATTGAGATCCCAAAACCAGGGCCCGAAGAAGTGTTGGTAAAAATTGGCATGGTTGGCTTTTGCGGAGGAGACCTCAATGGTTTCAAAGGCCTTTTCGAGTTACAAGAATATCCAAACATTCTCGGCCATGAAGTGGGAGGAACAATTGTTCAAATGGGCAGTAAGGTTCCTGACAGGTTTCAAACAGGCATGAACATCACTGTTTATCCCTACCAGAACTGTGGCAAATGTATTTCCTGTAGAAAAGGAAGCAAGAATGCCTGCCAGGACAACAAGACTATGGGTGTAAGGCGCCCTGGTGCCATGACGGAATACATTGTCCTCCACTGGAATGATGTTTTTATTTCATCAACACTTTCCCTGAAAGCACTGGCATTGGTGGAACCCTTGACCGTTGGCTTTCATGCAGCAGCAAGAGGCAGGGTTTCTCAACATGATATAGTTGCTATCATTGGTTGCGGAATGGTAGGGCTTGGCGCCCTGGCTTCTGCCGTCCACCTCGGAGCCAAGACCATTGCCATAGACTTGGATGAAACCAAACTGGCCATCGCGAAAAAAATTGGAGCTGTTCATGTTATCCAGCCCAACCTCCTCAATCTTCATGATGCACTGATGGATATCACTGGTGGAGATGGGCCGGATGTGATCATTGAAGCTGTTGGAAGCCCACTCACCTATCGCACAGCGGTGGAAGAAGTTGCCTACACGGGAAGGGTTGTCTGTATTGGCTATGCAAAATCACCTGTGGAATTCAATACCGGACTTTTTGTGCGCAAGGAAATTGAAATCCTTGGATCGCGCAATTGCACCACAGAGTTTCCGGAAGTGATCCAATACCTTGAAGAAGGCAGGTTCCCCATTGATGAGGTGATCAGCAAAACAGTTTCCATTGACGGTGCCGGAGAGGCACTTGCCGACTGGGCTGCAGACCCCAAAGGAATCATAAAAATAATGGTAAACTTTAATCATCCTAAGTCATGATCAAATCCGCAGTAACCATAGCCTTGGTTCCAAAAATCAAAACTGGTCCATGGATTTTCTGGCAAAAGCTGGAAGAAAGCATGGGCAAAGCAGCTAACCTGGGTTTTGATGCAATTGAACTTTTCACAGCATCAGGAGATGCGATCAAGACTGACAGACTCAACAAATTGTTGAAGCAATACAAACTAAAGCTGGCTGCAGTAGGAACGGGAGCAGGAAAGGTTATCCATGGCCTAACCCTCACTGACACAAATAGAACCATCAGAAAAAATGCAATTGCCTTTGTACAAGAGATGATGGAATTTGGGGCACAATTCGGAGCTCCTGCAATTATAGGTTCCATGCAAGGAAACGCGCTTCCTGGCAAAAAACACAGCAACAGCATTGGCTTGTTGGCAGAAGCATTGCATACACTTGATGAACATGCTGAATCGCTCAATGTAAAGCTGATTTATGAACCCCTTAACCGCTATGAAACCAACCTGATCAATACCATGGATGATGCAGTATCTTTAATCGAATCCAACAAATTCCAAAACATAACTTTGCTCGCTGATCTTTTTCACATGAACATAGAAGAAGCTGATCCTGCAGCAAGCATTAAAAAACATATCCAACACATTGGTCATGTACATTTTGCCGACAGCAACAGAAAACCGGTTGGCTATGGACATACCCAAATACAACCCATTGCCAGTGCATTGAAAGCCTTTGGCTATGATGGCTATGTATCAGCAGAAGCCTTCCCATGGCCTTATCCAGATGTTGCAGCTGCACAAACCATTCGTTCATTCAAGCAATTTTTCAAATAAACAATCACAAAAAAGGAATATCATGCAACGTTTCTGTCTTGCCCTTGACCTGGTAGATGATCCAGAGATGATCAAAGAATACGAACACCATCATGCAAAAGGAAGTGCATGGCCTGAAGTGACCCAACATGATATTGATGCAGGCATCAGCAATATTGAAATCTTTCGGACCGGCAACCGGATGTTCATGATCCTTGAAACAGATGATGCATTTACATTTGAAAAGAAGGCATTGTTTGATGCAACCAATCCCAAGATTGCAGAGTGGGAGAAATTGATGTGGAAATTCCAATTGCCTCTGCCCTGGGCAAAAGAGGGAGAAAAGTGGGTATTGATGAAAAGGATATTCAAATCATAGCACCTGATTTTTCTCCAAACAAAAAACCGGTGTTTCTCATCGCCACTTTCTGCCCAATTCTATTCCTTGCCTTAGGAGAAAAACCATTCCAACAGATCAGCACACCTTGAATGCAAATCAAATTGCGCGAGCTGCCAGAGAACCTCTTGCTTTTCCTAATCATCCAAAACATCCTAACCCAACTCCTTTTCTGCTCAGGCATGTGTGTTCGACAATTATAATAATCAGGTTCGTTACTGAGATCCCTTTGTTACACTTTCTTGCTTTACAATTCTTGAAACCAGCGGTAAAAGAATGATGCCAGCTGCCGCTGCTACTGTTCTAACAGGCCACCATTCCGGGTACTCGAACAAGGCTGGAATACCAAACAATGGTTCACCTCCTGCTGCCCGTAAAAATAAGGAAACAAAGAATGCTACCATCGAACCTATTCTGTTGGCTTTTTTATCAAACAATGCAATCACAAGCTGCGGAAAAAGAAGAACAAACACCAAATCGCTTGTGAAATACCACAAGGCCTGAACGCTCTTTACCTTGAGTGCAATGAAAACAGCCGCCGTTCCTAAACTCAGGATGCTAATGCGAATTATTTGCCCTATTTTACGCCTGTGTGACTTGGGTGCAATAAGCCTCAGGTACCAGTTCCAGGAGAACATCGAACCTGCCGACAGAATCGAAGAACTGAAGCTGGAAGTCACGGCGCCAACAATTGCTGCCATGCCCATCAGTGCTACCCATCGAGGAACCAGATTTTCAAGCAGCAAGGGAATGGAAAGCGCAGGTTCTGACAAATCGCCTTTCCAATATACAACTGCAACAATGCCTAAAATTAGCGGCGGGATAGTCATCAGAATGGTCAACACACCCGCAAGAATAGATTGATTTCTTGCGATTTTAGACGTTTTGCTTGAGAATACACGCTGGAAATAACAGTTCCATGGGATACCACCCAATATGAGCATGATGGATGTATCCCACCAAGAAGTTATTCCCTGAAGATTCCAAAATGAATTCACCTGGACTGGCGGCAAAACATTCGCGGCATCGCCTTTCAGGTGCTTGTAACTTGCCCATGTAGTGCTGAGATCACTTCCGGTATGATGCAAGACAAACGGAATGGCAATGATCAGTCCAATGGGTATAAGCATCAATTGAAATGCATCCGTGTAAGCAACTGCCCACAAACCGCCAATCATGGTGTAAAGCGTTACAACTGCAGCAGAAAAAATGATTGCAGTAGTCAGGTCTACATTCAGGATTACCCCGAACGTTGCCCCTATGGCAACCATGAGTTCTGCACTCCAAAACAGCTCACCCAAAATAGCAGGTATGGACAATACTGCCGCCCATTTCTTACCAAACCGTTCTTCAAATGGATCGATAAATGTTGTGTATCCTCTTTTCTGCATCACAGAAGCAAAAAATATTCCGCCAACAATCAAGCTTAAGCCAAACCCAACGCCTCCTTGCAATGCAAGTGGTATGCTGGTGAATGTACTTTCAGCTGTGCCTAAAATGTATCCTCCATCCACCCATGTTGCGGTCATGGTCAGTGTGGCCATCAAAAGCGGCAATGATCTTCCTGCAACCAACATTTCAGCTGCAGACCCTTTCTTCACTTTTTTTGATGCATACCATCCTATGAGCAGGAAAATGGCATACATGATGATGGTGACCAATACGCCTGTCCAATCTATGTTCATCTTATTATGATAGGTGTTTCAATCAATAATAACAGGGCGAATGTAAAGAATAATATCCCTTTTTGTTGGTTCTCTGTAACACAGTTAAAATTTGTGTTCAACCTTTTGCAGGACGATACCTAGCAAAATAAAAATCCCCGGCATTTGCCAGGGATTTCTTGTAGCCCAAAAGGGGGTGATTACGAATTATTTAAGGCTGGATTTGGCAGATTTAATCAGTTACTGAATAAAAGCCATTTTCATAATAAATGATTTGTAATATATGGTTTATTATATTTCATATTTTGGTAGTATTACTACTTTTTTTAGTTTATTTTCAATCTTATTCAGTATTTTAGTTTAATTATATGACTAAAAAGGTAGTATGATTACCGAACATAGAACAAAAATAAACCAACTGCTGGCAACAATACCTCAGGATGTAGTGCTACAATCATCATGGTTATTAAGAGAGGGGTACAGCCTTGACTTACAGAAATATTATCGAAAGAGTGGATGGTTAAAGGCATTGGAAAATGGCGCTATGTTTCGAGGCAATAACCAACCGGAATATGAGGGAGGGATTTATGCTTTACAAAAGCAATCTGGACTTTCAGTACATCCAGGAGGAAGAACAGCTCTTGCACTTCAAGGTAAAGCACATTACATAGAATTGAATACTGGGCAAATATGGCTATTTGGTGGTGAAAAAGAAAAGCTACCTACATGGTTTAAAAAACACAAATGGGATCAAAAAATCAATTATAAAGCAACTTCATTTTTACCAAAGGAATTGGGATTGAATGAATCCTCATTTACTGGATTTTCAATAAAAGTAGCATCGCCGGCAAGGGCCATCATGGAGTGTTTATATTTGGCTCCTGAAAAATTTGATCTTGTGGAATGTTATGAACTTATGGAAAACCTGAATGACCTTCGGCCCAAACAAGTACAAGATCTTTTAGAAGCGTGTAAATCTATAAAAGTAAAAAGATTGTTTTTGTATATGGCAGAGAAACACAATCATAAATGGTATAAATTTTTAAATCTTTCTAAAGTGGATTTGGGAAAAGGGAAAAGAAGCCTTGTGAAAGAGGGTGTCTATGTTTCAAAATACCAGATAACGTTACCTGAAACACTTGCAAACAATGAGCAATAGTCGTTATTATAAACAAGTAGCCTTATTACTTAGTGTAATTCCTGAAATTGCTATAGAACCAAGGTTTGCCTTGCATGGAGGTACCGCGATTAATTTGTTTGATCGTGATATGCCAAGACTTTCGGTGGATATTGACCTTACTTATATTCCAATTGAAGATAGAGAAACGTCTTTTAATAATATTTCAGAAGCGTTAAATAAAATCAAGAAGAGTATTGAAAAACGTTTGCAGGGCAGTAGAATAGAGCATAAAGTTGAATTGCATAAATTATTGGTGTCACATAATGATGCAATGATTAAAATTGAAGTGAACCAAATTGTAAGAGGTTTACTGGGGTCTGTTACTGAAAAAATACTTTGTGAAAAAGCGCAAAAAATATTTGACACCTTCTGTTCCATAAATGTTGTATCAAATGGACAATTGTATGGTGGTAAAGTATGCGCTGCTATGGACAGACAACATCCTCGTGATATTTTCGATGTAAAACAACTTTTACAAAACGAAGGATTTAGTAAAGAGATAAAAGAAGGTTTTCTGTTTAGGTTGCTTAGCGCCGATCGATCAATACATGATATATTATTTCCAAAACTGCAAGATCAGCGATTGGCAATGGACAATCAATTTTCCGGTATGTCGAAGGAGCAGTTTACATATGAAGATTATGAATTTGTAAGAGAGAAAATGATTAAAACGGTGCAAGAATCATTAACAGAGGAAGATAAACTATTTATACTCGCTTTTAAGGAAGTTG
>JBJOOI010000066.1:0-7108 GCA_046051375.1 Bacteroidota bacterium
TTGGGATAGTTGGAACAACCAGGGCATCCTTTGCTGCATACAATACCATTGAAGAAATTGATCTGTTGATACAGGCCCTCAACAAGTCTTTGAAGATGCTTTTATAAATGAACAATCACAGGACCATAAAAAATATTGAACAGGAACTCATTGATGATTTTTCTCTCTTTGAAACATGGGAGGAAAAATATGAGTACCTGATTGATCTGGGCAAGAAATTAGCACCATTGGATCCAGCTTTCAAAACAGAAGATTACAAAATAAAAGGTTGCCAATCCAGTGTTTGGATTCATTCATATACCAAAGATGGCTTCGTGTATTTTGAAGGAGACAGTGATGCCATCATTGTAAGAGGATTGGTGGGATTGATGATCACTGTATTGAATGGGCAAGCCCCAAACGAGATTGTTGAAGCACCGCTTGAATTCATCAATACAATTGGTTTGAGTTCTCATCTTGCACAGACCCGTTCGAATGGACTGAGGGCAATGATCAAGCAAATGAAGTTGGATGCAGGTGCATGGCAAATGAATTCGGGGAGTAAAAATGTTCAGTAAGGCTTAAAAACTTTCTCAATGCAAGCCCAGTGAATAAAAAATGGTACAAGTGGCTGGTAGTTTTGACCTTGATGACAACCATCGCGGGCACCAATCTTTTTTTCATCACACAGCGACCCAGTACACAAGAAATCTCCAACACACAGGAGACCGCATGCAGAAATTGTCATCAGGATATTTATGACAGCTACGCAAAAACAGCACATTATATAGACTCAAGGGCAGCAAGTACCGAATCCATCAAAGGGAGTTTTGACAAGAGCAATAACAGTTTTCATTTTAATCTTTTCATGCATGTTGACATGATCAATGAAAATAAAAAACTTTTTCAATCTTCGAGAATCAGTGGTGAAGAGATTCAAAGGGCTTCATTCGATATCGTCATCGGATCGGGCAGGAAAGGACAATCCTATTTGTATTGGAATAAAAACAATCTCTTTCAACTTCCAATATCATACTATACCAGAACCCAGTCATGGTGCAACAGCCCTGGCTTTCCAAACCTTGCCTATTTCGATAGGCCGATATCACTGAACTGTTTGGAGTGTCACGCTACAGCGGCAAAGACAACCAATCCAAATGGCGAGGGAAACGAGTATGATAAAAAATCAATCGTGCTTGGTATAGGCTGTCAAAAATGTCATGGTGAAGGCGGTGCACATATCAGCCACCACATTAAAAATCCAACTGACAGTGTTGGTAAGTTTATTGTCAACACTGCAAAGATGGAAAGGCAAATAAGACTTGATGGATGTTCACTTTGCCACTCGGGCATGCGGAAAGCCATTAAACCACCCTTCAGTTTCAAAGTCGGCATGAAATTGGATGCTTTCTCGGTAGCCAACCCAGTCAGCAACCAGGCAGATACACTCGATGTACACGGAAACCAATACGGATTATTGGCTGCTAGCAAATGCTTTACCGCATCAGCACAGATGGACTGCTCCTCTTGCCACAATGTACACAAAGAGGAATACAATGATCCGAAGCTCTTCTCTCAAAAATGCATGAACTGCCATGGCAGTCAACACCAAAAGTCATGCACCGTGAAAGCCGAAGGATTGGGTACTTTACAAAACAACTGCATTGATTGCCATATGCCCGTACTTCCCTCCAAAAAAATTCAACTGAACATTGGAAAAAAAGAAAAAATGGAGCCTGATTATATCAGAACACATTATATCGCCATATACAGAGAAGAAAGCAGAAAGTTGCTCAAGCAACTTCCTTAATTCACAACCAAAAAAGATTGTAAAATGATGACTCCAGAAGAAATAAAAGAAAAGGTAATTGAAAAAATAAAAACCGTTTTTGATCCTGAGTTGCCTGTGAATATCTGGGAACTTGGATTGATTTATGAGGTCAATGTGGTACCCATCAACAATGTTCAGATCATCATGACCCTTACAGCGCCCAGCTGCCCTGCTGCACAATCACTCCCCCATGAAGTGGATCAAAAAATCAGGGAGTTAGAGGGCATCAATGATGTTTTCGTTGAA
The DNA here is from genome assembly GCA_046051375.1 of Bacteroidota bacterium. Classification (GTDB taxonomy): domain Bacteria; phylum Bacteroidota; class Bacteroidia; order Chitinophagales; family Chitinophagaceae; genus Pollutibacter. The sequence goes on from JBJOOI010000066.1 coordinate 2,057, forward strand.
ATTACATGGGCTCCAGCATGGACCAAAGACCTCATGAGCGAAGAGGCAAAGCTGGAGTTGGGATTTCTCTGATCATACAACCAATTGATCACAAGAATTAATGGCCACCGAGCGCCGTTAATGATAAATTTATTTAATATAATATCTAAAAAAGTTTATTTCTGCTAATGAACATTGGCCGAACATAAACCCTCCTTAATTAATTAAATTTGTCTACTATTTTAATAAACTAAACTTTAAAACATGAGAAAACTAGGCTTATTGGTTGTTTCTCTTGTTCTGCTTGTCGGCATTGTTGTCGCACAAGGCAACAAGAGAATTACGGGTAAGGTCACCGACAGCAATGGTGATATTCTTTCCGGCGTAACAATTTCTGAAGTGGGCGGCAAGGCCAAGACCATGACAGACGAAAAAGGAAATTATTCCATTCAAGTGGGTCAATCAGCCAACACCCTGAGATTTTCCTTTATCGGATTCCAGGATGCTGACGCAAAGATTGGCAATCGCAGTGCTGTTGACATCAGCCTGATACGCGAGTCAGGATCGCTTTCTGAGGTTGTGGTAGTTGGATATGGTGTTCAGCAAAAGAAGGCATTCACAGGTGCTGCCTCAAAAATTGATGCAAAAGAATTTGCACAGTTGGTAACCCCATCTGTAGACAAGCAATTGGCTGGACGTGCTGCCGGTGTGCAGGTAGTTAGCGCTGGTGGAGATGCAGGTGCTCCTGCACGTATCCGCATCCGTGGTATCAATTCTGTTACAGGAAACCAGTCTCCGCTTATTGTAGTAGATGGTGTTCCATTTATTACAGGAAACCTTGCAGCGGCTACCAATTCCAATGCATTGGGAGACATCAACCCCAATGATATTGAGAACATTGAGGTATTGAAAGATGGTTCAGCTACAGCAATTTTCGGCTCAAGGGCCGCCAATGGTGTAATCATGATCACCACTAAAAAAGGAACCAAGGGTGGTGCAATGAAGGTAAACTACGACGCAACATTTGGTTTTACATCAGCATTCAAAACCTATGAGATGCTGAACAACGCGCAGTTTGTAGAAATAGCAAATGAAAAAAGAACCAACCAGGGATTGACTGGATGGGCAAGTGCTGGAGATGGAAAAACATATGACTGGCAAAATCTGGTGATGAACCAGAATGTTTTCGTCAATCAGCAAAACCTGAGTTTTTCAGGAGGTACCAACAAAAGCACTTATTTCTTTTCACTGAACTACAGTGATCAAAAAGGTATTCTCATTTCCAACAAGAACCAAGCCTACCGTATCAGGTTCAACTTTGATAACGAGATCAACAAATATGTCAAAATCGGCAACAACCTGACCTTATCAAGGCAAATTGACAACGACCAGAACAACGGAACCAATGCACTCAGTGGTGCCATGGCATCTGCTTTGCGCATGTTGCCAAACGTAAGCCCCTGGGATGCAACCAATGTTACTGGCTACAATATTCGTTTCCCGGCCTTGAACCAGGTTGGACTGGGGCCCAACCTCTCGATTGTGGACGACAACTACACCAACCCTATTTTCACTTTGCAAGAGAATCAATACAATTCAGACAAATTGAGGGTTAACAACAATTTGTATGTTGAACTGAGCCCTGCCAAAGGATTGAAAGTTCGCTCTGCGTTGAACTTCGACTTCCTGAATGATTATTCCTATATTTCCTGGAGCCCCATCCATGGTGACGGTTTCAGTTCAAGGGGTTACGCATACAATGCAGGTCTTCAATACCAAAGACTTGTATGGCAGAACTACATGAACTACAACAAATCCTTCAACGGAGGACATAATCTTTACCTCACCGCAGGTCATGAAGTGCAAGAAGACATGAACCGCAACGTTACCGGTGCATTGCAGCAAATCTCAGATCCCTTCTTCCAGCAAAGAAATGTTATTGGAGGATCAGGTGCACTCCAATTCGCTGGCGGTGGCTATAATGTCAGCGGGTTTCATTCTCTTTTCGGACGTTTGAACTATGATTTCCAAAGTAAATACTTCATACAAGGATCAGTCAGAAGGGATGGTCAAAGCTCACTTTCTCCCAACAATCGTTTTGGTATCTTCCCAGGAGCTTCAGCAGGATGGAGACTTTCTGAAGAAGGATTCTGGAAAAACAGCGCATTCCTCAACAACACATTTGGGGATGTAAAATTGAAGGGATCTTATGCCATTGTTGGTAACCAGCTCGGTGGCTTCCCCTATCTCAGCACCTTTGGCTCTGCACCATATGGAAATATCCCTGGTCTTGCTCCAAGTGCCATTGGCAATGCATCATTGCAATGGGAGAGCAGCAAGAAATTTGATGTTGGATTGGAATTGGGCCTTCTCAAAAATCGCTTCACCTTGGTTGCAGACTGGTTCCTCAACGATATAGACCAACTCGTATTTGCAGTACCAACACCAAACTCTGCAGGTATCCCAGGCAACTCTATCAGCCAAAATATTGGTTCCGCACGCAACAGTGGGCTTGAATTCAGTTTGAGTGGCGATGTGATCAAAACCAAGAATTTCTCCTGGAGCATCAATGCCAACTATACCAACCTTAAAAATGAAATCACTTCCCTTTATTCAATTGGAGGTACTCCTGTCGTAACAATTCCAGGAACCTATAACCGCATAGAAGTAGGACAATCGTTGAACTATCTTTGGGGATGGAATTATGCAGGTGTTAATACCGCCACTGGAAATCCCATGTACCTGAAGGCTGACGGCAGCCTGGTTCAAAGGAACTCAGTAAGTGGTGCTTATTTCACTGCAACAGGAAAAAATGATGCTAACATGACTGCAGCCAACCAGACATCACTTACAGATGCTGACAAGGTAAACCTCGGAAACAGTCTTCCTACTTTTTTTGGTGCTTTCACCAATACCCTCAACCTAAAGAACTTCTCATTAGAATTCATGTTCAGGTTCCAGGGTGGAAACAAGATCATGAACATCACCCGCCAGGAAGCCCTTCTAAGCCAGAACTTCCACAACAATGGTGTAGAAATCATGAACAGGTGGAAAAATCCTGGAGATGTGACCGATGTTCCAAGATTGAGGTATGCCCAAAGCAACATCATCAACCAAAATGGACAAACCATTTCACGGTTTGTTGAAAACGGAAACTATTTCAGGCTTCAAAACCTTGTTTTCAGCTACAATCTGGGCAATGCACTTCAGGGCAGGTTAAACGGCTATGTGAAAAATGCACGGATTTTTGTTCAAGGACAAAACCTCCTGAATTTTACCAAGTATTCAGGACTTGATCCAGACAATGCAAGCCAATCGGGACAAGACAATGCGGTATCCCCTACATTGAGAATCGTTTCTTTTGGCTTTAGTGCAGGATTCTAATGTTTAACGATTACAAAACATTTAAACAGTAAACAATGAGATTCACACAATACATTTTAAAAGGTACTTTCATCTTGGGGATGGCAATAGGGATGGCAAGTTGCGAAAAAGTACTTGACCAACAGCCTTATTCCGCTTTCACTGATGAAAGTGTATTTACCACAGCAGAAAGAGCAACACTTGCCCTCAATGGTGTTTATGATGCTGCCCAAACAGGTGGCCCATCATTGGCCGGACGCGGATACCCATTCGGTGCTGCTACCATTCAGCAAGGTGATAACAGGGGCGAGGATGTCGTCAACCTGCAGGCCTTTTATCAATTCACCTATCAAGGAACCTATACCCCAGTCACAGCCAACAATGTGGCCATGTGGGACAATACCTATGGATTGATCAACAAGGCCAATATTGCCATTGAAGGATTCAAAAAAGTAGGGGCCGCAGGCATCATCACACCGGCACTGGCAATACAATTTGAAGCCGAATGCCGTTTTCTCCGCGCCCTGGGACACCACGAACTGTTGGTCCACTTTGCAAGACCATTTCTTGACGGAAATGGAGCATCATTGGGTGTGCCATACAGGGATTATGCCGTTACAGGAAGTGCTACATTGGAAAAGCTTCAAAAAGAGGCAAGACCAAAAGTTTCTGATAACTATGCAAAGATTCTTGAGGACCTGAACTTTGCGGAAGCCAATCTTCCTGTGACCAATTCGGGAGGTGCCATAATTCGTGCGCAGAAATCTGCGGCCATCGCACTCAAGCAGCGGGTTTTCATGCACATGGGACAATGGGCAAACGCGATTGCGGCAGGCAACCTGCTGATTCCAACAGCTTTGACTCCTGCAACGCCAACAGCAACAAGAAGCCTTATTGGAAATCACTCTCTAACTGCTACAGCTGCAGGTTCTTTTGGACATGCAAGCGGTAACAGTGTTTCCACAGAGAATATTTTCAGTGTTAAAAATGATGCACTTGACAATGGTTCTGTAAATGGTGCTCCAGCTGCCATGTATGGCTCAACAGACCTGCTTGGCCGCGGTCTGGTTTGTATTTCTCCCATCATTTGGAACAATACCGGATGGCTGGCAGATGATACAAGAAGAACAACATTGTACAGGAATGGTGGAAGTGCACTTGGAAGGGCCATGATGACCACAAAATACACTGACTATGCTGGTCGTGGTGACAATACCCCTATCATCAGGTGGGCTGAAGTACTGTTAAACCAAGCAGAAGCAGAAGCCAGGCTTTCTGCAACAGTTTCACAAAGGGCAATTGACCTTTTGAATATTGTCAGGAACAGGTCTCTTGCAACACCTGCTACCCAACAGTACACTGCAGCAAGGTTTGCCCATCCTACAGCATTGCTTCAGGCAATTCTTCTTGAGAGAAGAATCGAGTTTCTGGCAGAAGGAAGGCGCTGGCCAGATATTCACAGGACGGCACAAGATCCAGTAGCTGCCGTGAGAATGGCAGGCATTCCCGCGAAGGTTGCCAACGGTGGTGTTACTGGTTCAACACTTGCCCAATATGGATTGGGTACAGCAGTTGTCCTTGGACAGCCTGCAATACCATACAGTGACTTCCGGTTCATCTGGCCGATTCCAGCATTGGAAATCACAACCAATCCTGTAATTACACAGAATCCTGGATACTAAGATTTTGAAATAATAGTAAAGGGGAGAA
>JBJOOI010000067.1:0-7104 GCA_046051375.1 Bacteroidota bacterium
AGCCATTGGATTGATGAATATCATGTTGGTGGCTGTAACCGAACGTACCAAGGAAGTAGGACTCATCAAGGCTTTGGGGGGAAAAAGAAATTCTATTCGCGCACAGTTTCTTTTTGAATCTACCCTCATCAGCCTCATGGGTGCTGTGATTGGAATCCTGCTGGGTGTAATCATCGGAAATCTGGTGGGAAGCCTCATGGATACGCCATTTTTCATCCCCTGGAAGATCATATCCATCGGTATCATCATTTGTTCTGCAGTGGGAATCACAGCAGGCTTGTATCCTGCAATGAAGGCCTCAAAGCTTGATCCGATTGTTGCTTTGCGCTATGAATAGAAATAACAGGCCATTCGCCTGACTGTGCTTGAAGAGATTTGGTTAAATATGCGGAACGCCTTCCAATTGGAAGGCGTTCCGCGTTAGATCTATGACAGTAATGATTACTTTGGATCAAGTGCGTTCTTGATTCTTTCTGCAACATCCTGCAAATGATATTTGCTCATTGCATCGGGCATGCTTGCAGCAGCAGTCTGGATTTCAGACCTCAGGGAAGCAAGGTGTGCACGTACAACTGATGTGATATCGCTTTTCTTGGTATCTGGAGCCATGCTCATTGCACCACCCATAGAAAGTGATGCGCCACCGCCAGTGTTGTTGCCTAACAGGGAAATCATTCTCTCAGCATACGCTTTTTGAAGGTTTCTTCTGTGGCCATCAATTTTCTTTTTGGCTGCAAGTTCAGACCAGATGCCTTTTTTCAGATCAGAGAATAGCTCGTCAATATTATACGTATTGGTGAACCTGTTTGCTGAATTGGTCATTCTGCTGAGGCGTGCGGTAGAAAGAATGCTACCAAGCACATTGTCCTGGATGGATCCAAGTTGGTCGCCAATTGGGCTGCTGATTTTGTCGAGGATATTGTTGTCCAGCATCCATGTTGGTGTAGTAAACAGTTGGGTGTTTACAAATGCCACTGCATCTTTTTGCATGGCTTTTGGTGTCACTTCAAATACGCTACCAGCCTGCTCTACGCTCTTTGGTGTTTCATAGTATCCACCAATATTGCGTACAACATGACCGAGGTAACGGTTGAATTGTGAAACCACTTGTCCATACATCTGGGCAAGGTTGGAATAGTTGTTGCCTTCCTCTTTTGTCCACTCAGGAAGATTGGTAACAATCCTTTTCAGGTTCTTGATGCCATATTCGCTGGCCCTCATGGCATTGTCTCCCAAGTCTTCACTTTGTGTTCTCGCATCAGATGTATTGCCACTTTCATAGGTGCCAAACCAAACACGTGGGTTTTGTGCTATCCTTTCGTTGTACAACTTGTTCCTTTGCTTTTTATCTGCTTCTTCAGTATCAGCACCATATCCATAGCCCCACTCGATGGCCCACTTGTCGTAGTCGCCAATACGAGGGAACATGCCCACTTTGCTGATATTGTCTTCGGGTTGTGCTACATAGTTGAAACGTGCGTAGTCCATGATGGATGCAGTATGTCCGTTGGCTTCAACCCATGTTTTATCACGGAGTTTTTCAACCGGAGTCTTGCTGCTGGATCCCATGTTATGGCGAAGGCCAAGGGTATGTCCTACTTCGTGTGATGATACGAAACGGATCAGGTTGCCCATCAGGTCATCATCGAACGTCATTTTGCGTGCATCAGGATCAACTGCTGCTGCCTGAACAAAATACCAGTCATGCACCAGGCTCATTACATTGTGGTACCAACCGATATGGCTTTCAATGATCTCACCGCTGCGGGGATCATGCACATTGGGTCCGTAAGCGTTGGCAATGTCTGAAGCGAAATAACGGATCACTGAGAAACGGGCATCTTCAAGGCTCATGGTACTGTCATTCTCAGGCCATTCTTTGCCCATGATGGCATTTTTGAAACCGGCCTTTTCAAATGCAGCTTGCCAGTCATTGATACCTTTGATCAGGTAAGGCCTCCATTTTTTGGGAGTTGCCGGATCGATATAGTATACAATTGGTTTTTGAGGCTCAACGAGTTCGCCTTTTTTCCATTTTTCTACGTCTTCCTTTTTGGGTTGGAGGTTCCAGCGAACAATGAAATTCTCATTCTCAACTTTTTGCTGATTGTCGCTGTAGACGGTATAGTCATCTGCGAAATAACCAACACGTTGATCACTCAATCTTTTCTTCATCGGTGTTTCAGGAAGCAAAATGAAAGAGGTATTGGTTTCCAGTGTCACTGCACCAGCTGCATTTGCCGCTGGAAGGCTTGGTGAAGGGAAAGGAGAAGGGGCCGCTCCAAATCCGCCACCGCTGGAGGCACCAAATGTTTTTACTGTGCGCACCTCAGTGTTGATGGGGAAAGTTTTGATTGTCTCGATATAAGAACGGTCTGCCATCAGCATGGTCAGGTTGAACCTTCTTTTGGACATTGCATTCAATGATACAGCCTGGTTGTCTCCTTTGAAAAAATCAGTTACATCAATAACCGCTCCGCTGGAATCTTTACCAAGTGATTTGACATCAAACGCAGCAGCAATAGGGTCAAGGTTGGAGTTTTTTACCGCCTTGTAAATTGGCTGGGAAGAATCGGCTACGCTGATAACGGTAACCACCCTCATGAAAACATTGTTGCTGGGTCCTTTTTCAAATTTGATGACTTGCTGGTTGGCCATTTCGCCACCATAAAGGCCACCGCCACCGGCAACTTTTGAAAAACGGGTGATTGCCATGATCTCCCTTCCGAAAAGGGATTCATTGATTTCAAAATAGAACTTATCGTCCACTTTGTGAACGGTAAAAAGACCTTTGGACGATTTTGCCTTGGCGGTAATTACCTCCTTGTAAGGCTTTGGTCCTGTTTTTGGGGCTCCCATAGGAGGCATTGAAGGCATGCCAGCTGCGGGAGGAGTTGGTGCAGAGGCTGGAGTGGGAGGGGGCTGGTCTCTCCGGTTTTGTGCAACCGAGAAGAATTGCTGTGTCAGGAAAATACCGGCTATTGCGGCTGTCCTGAGAAATTGGGTTGATCTCATTTTTCTCTTTTTTGTGGAACGTAAATATATGGTATAAGTCTAATAAAACACCAGAAAGTGAACAATGGTTCTGACGGCAGAAAAGCGGAAAATTTGCGCCATTTTTAAATTATTTTAATTTTTTTTCGACCAGTGATTTTTTTTAACCAATTTCATTAACTTGCTCTGCGTCAACTGAAGTTTTCTACCAAAAGACTTGCTCTTGAAGTGATAATTCAGCGGGTGTAAACTATTTTTTTAACAAACAGAAATTTTAAATTCTAAAAACGAAAGTCATGGCTGAAACTAAACCAAATGCAGCTGCTAAAGCATCAACATCCAAAGGTGGAGGAAACGCAATTTCTTATCTGGCACCCATTATTTGTGTTATCGCCGGATATGTAGTATGGAGATTTGTTTTGGGTAATCCTGATGGATTTTCCAAGCCGGATGAAATGGGCGGTTTCTGGCCTTCACACAAAGGACCAACTGGTGCCTGGAACAAAATGTACGAAGGTGGTATCATCGTTCCTTTGTTGATCGGATGTTTTTTCATGGTTGTTGTATTCTCAATCGAGCGCTTCCTGACCATCAGCAAGGCTACCGGAACTGCTTCAAACGCAGAATTCGTACGCAAGGTTCAATTTGAACTGGCCAACAAAAATGTAGACGCTGCCATCGCTCTTTGCGACAAGCAAAAAGGAAGCGTAGGTAATGTAATGAAGGCTGGTTTGAAGAAATACAAGGAAATGATTTCTTCTTCAGAATTCTCTACTGACCAGAAGGTTGCTGCCATCCAAAAAGAAGTAGAAGAAGCCACAGCGCTTGAACTTCCAATGTTGCAGAAGAATCTTGTATTCCTTTCCACATTGACTTCTCTCGGTACGCTTATCGCCCTTCTCGGAACAGTATTGGGTATGATCAAATCATTCTCTTCTCTTGGTGAAGAAGGTGGATCAGGTGCTGCTGCTGAACTTGCGGTAGGTATCTCTGAGGCCCTTTACAATACTGCATTGGGTATCGGTACTTCATCTGTAGCCCTTATGATGTACAACGTGTTCACTACAAAGATTGATGCAATCACTTACGGTATTGACGAGTCAGGTTTCACCTTGACCCAGAGCTTTGTTTCACAATACAAGTAATCGTCCTTTTCCTTATGGAAATTAAGGACAATCGCATCTTAATCTTAAAATAGCAAACATGCCAAGTGTCAAAATAAAAAAACATGCACCGGACAATGACATGACGCCCTTCGTGGACGTTGCGTTCCTGATCCTGTCGTTTTTCATGTTGGCAACAAAATTCAAGCCGGAAGAACCAATTGAGGTTACTACACCCAATTCAGTTTCTTCAGCAGCCTTGCCCGAAAAAGATGCCTTCATGGTATCTATCGACAAGGGCGGCAGGGTTTTTGTTTCGGTAGACAATCCGCAGTTCCGTCAGATTCTTATTGACAACCTCAATAAGACAAGGAACCTGGGTTTGACGCCAGCTGAAATGAAGAACTTCATCAATGCACCAAGTGTAGGTGTTCCATTCGGTCAACTGAAAAGCTTGCTTTCATTGGATCCAGAGTTGGAAAGCACCAAAAATGTGGTGAAACAGCAGCCTGGTATTCCATGTGCTGATTCTACCGGAGGAGAGCTCTATTTCTGGGTACGTGATGCCCTGGTAGCCTATTCCGGCAGAAAGTTGAACCTGTTGATCAAATCTGATAACGATACAAAATATCCAGTTTTCAAGAATGTACTGAACGCTTTCAAGAAGAACGACCAAAACAAGTTCCTTCTTGTTACAGCACCTGAGGACGCTCCTCCCGGTACATCATTGTATGAAACGCGTCAGAACCAAATCAACAAGAAGTAATTTAATTGATCAACCGAAAATTAACCGAATATGGCAAGTATAGACGGAGGCGGAGATAGCGGCGGTCATAAAAAAGGACCGGGCGTTAAGAAAGCCAAGAAAATGTCTACACGCGTAGACATGACCCCGATGGTGGATTTGGGATTCCTGTTGATTACCTTCTTCATCTTCACTACTACAATGGCACAGCCTACGGCAATGAACCTGTTCATGCCAAAGGATGTAGACAAGCCTGAAGACCAGAACAAAGTAAAAGAATCAGGCGCCTTTACCATTTTATTGGGTAAGCAGGATGTCGTATATTTCTATGAAGGACTTGATCCGGCTGCTGCAGGAAACTTCAGGACCGCTACTTTCAAGACCATCAGGGATGAGATTATCCGCAAGAAGCAAAGCACCAAGGCAGATGATCTCGTAATCATCATCAAGCCATCAGAGGATGCCACCTACAAAAACACGGTGGATATTCTCGATGAGATGACGATCAGTGAAATCAAGCGTTACGCAATGGTCGATATTTCACCGGTTGAATTTCAATTGGTGAAGATCACTGAGGGCGCTGCCGGAATCAAGTGATTTTTTTTGTGAAATTTGAACGAATCTGAATCTCTAATTAAAAGCATTACCATGGATGCAAACAAAATATTAAGCGCCGAACTGATCGACCTCGTTTTCGAGGGTAGAAACAAGAATTATGGTGCTTATGAACTGCGCACGCAGTACAACAAGCGACTCAGGAACTCCTTGCTCCTGACGGCTTCAGTAGGACTGCTGCTTGTGTTGGTATCCTTCCTCTCTTCTTTGGACCTGGGCGATAAAAAAGGCCAGATTCAAATCAAGGAAGTAGAGCTGGAGGAAATCAAACAACCAGAGAATGAGCCACCACCACCACCACCACCACCGAAGCCACCAGATCCACCAAAAGTAGAGATGGCGAAATTCACACCTCCCAAGGTTGTGAAGGACGAAGAGGTGAAGGAAGAAGAGAAGCCACCAGAAATTGAGAAACTGGAGGAAACCAAAATCGGAACCGTTAACCAAGAGGGTACCAAAGATGAAGGTATCATTGCTCCGCCAACTGAAGACAAGGGTGGTGTAGTGGAAGCCCCTAAGGAAGATGATTCTGACAAGATTTTCCAGAAGGTTGAAATCGATGCAGAATTCCCCGGTGGTGTTGCAGGATGGACACGTTATGTGACCAGGGAAATTGAAAGGAATATCGATGAATTGCAAGACGATGGTCGCTCAGGCACTGTTGTTATCCTTTTCATCGTGGACAAGGAAGGTGGAGTAAGTGATGTTAGAGCATTGCCATGCAGCGAAGCTGGTGTTGCCAAATGTCTGCCTCCCAATTCTAAACTTGCTGAGATTGCAGTCAATGCCATCCGCAAGGGTCCAAAATGGAAAGCTGCCATTCAGAATGGTCGTCAGGTTAAGGCATACCGCCGTCAGCCTGTTACCTTCCAGCTTGCTGAAGAATAGCAGACAACCTCAACGTTATACCAGTCGCCCCGCTTTTGTGGGGCGACTTTTTTTATGCCGGATCGTTGATACTATTGCATCATGTCCGCAGATAAGCACGTAATTTTGCAACAGCATGCAACAAAGAACCAATTGGAATGAAGTGATTGTGGCACTCGCAACCCCTCCCGGCATAGGTGCCATTGGGGTCATCCGTTTGAGTGGAAATGGCGCAATTGAATTGGTCAATACCATGTTTCCTTCCAAGGATCTGTTGAAGCAGCAGGGCAATACCTTGCATGTAGGCTTGCTGAAGGATAACGATAAGCCCTTGGATGAAGTTGTTCTGTCTTTGTTCAGGGCACCAAAATCATATACCGGCGAAGACATCATTGAGATTTCCTGCCATGGTTCTCCATACATACAGCAACAGGTATTGGAGGCCTGTATACGCAATGGGGCGAGGTTGGCAACACCTGGTGAGTTTACCTTGCGTGCTTTCCTTCATGGTAAAATGGACCTTGTGCAGGCAGAAGCGGTGGCCGACCTGATTGCTTCTGGAACCAAGGCATCACAGGAGACCGCATTGAACCAGATCAGGGGTGGATTTTCTACTGTTCTTTCTTATTTGCGGGAAGAGTTGATCAAATTTTCCGCGCTCATAGAATTGGAGCTGGATTTTTCGCAAGAGGATGTTGAGTTTGCCGACCGTGCAGGCCTTCGTTCATTGCTTGATCAGATTGAAACCGGTGTCAATGATTTGTTGGCTTCTTTCAAATT
>JBJOOI010000068.1:0-7098 GCA_046051375.1 Bacteroidota bacterium
CCTCAGAACCTTGGACCCCTTGTCAATACTGCCGGAGACGAAAGTGCACCTTTCATGCATGCAGACAATGAGACCCTTTATTTTACCTCTTCAGGATTACAAGGATATGGGGGCAAGGATATCTTTTTCTCGAAGAAAAAAATGAATGGCTTTGATACGGCTGTAAACCTCGGTTACCCCATCAATACAATTGACAACGAAGGCGGACTGATTGTAACTGCCAATGGTGTCAATGCTTTTTATTCAAGTGACAGGGCCGATAGCCGCGGTGGTATGGATATCTATACATTCGTATTGAGGGAAGATCTTCGCCCCCTCAACACCACCTGGGTGCAGGGTAAAGTGTATGACAGTGCTACAGGAAAGGGCTTGAGCGCCATTGTAGAATTGATTGACCTGAACAGCAAACGGGTAGTAACAGAATTGCAGACAGATGCTGACGGCAACTATCTTTCAACGCTTCCACTGGGCCGCAATTATGCGTTCAGTGTCAACAAAAAAGGATACCTGTTTTATTCCAACAGGTTCATGTTGAAGGAGGTGGTTTCTGGTGATCATTTTGAAGTGAATATTCCCTTGCAACCTTTTGTAAAAGGCGCCAATATTGTACTGCGCAACATCCTTTTCGAAACGGGTAAGTTTGTCTTGCTGCCAGAGTCCATCTCAGAGCTGGAAAAAATCGTTTCCATACTCCGGGAGAATCCAACACTCAAGGTCCAGATCAGTGGTCATACCGATAATGTTGGAAAAGAGGCGGATAACCTTGTGTTGTCTGCAGCCAGGGCCAAGGCTGTGGTGGATTATATCATCACAAAAGGAATCGCTTCTGCAAGATTGACCCACAAAGGATTTGGTGCTGCTCAGCCTGTTGCTGACAACGCTACAGAACAAGGCAGGTCCCTGAACAGAAGGACAGAAATGACAGTGATTTCAAACAATTGATGTTTTCACTTTGTAGGAAAGTTTTAATACGTTTTGTTTTCGTGTAAATCTCATTTGTACAGGAATGGTGACAATTAGTTTTGCCTGCCATGAACGAAGCAGAGATTTTACAACACCTCAGTTTGACCCAGATTCCTCAGGTGGGGGATATCCAGATTGGCATTCTCCTGAAACATTTTGGATCGCCGGCAGCAGTGTTAAATGCTGGTGCCAAAGCATTGGAAGAAGTACCAGGAATAGGTGCTGTTCGTGCAGCTGCCATCAGGAATTGCCATGTTCAACAACGTGTTGAAGCGGAATGGCAGTTCATTCAAAAAAACCATATCAAGGTTTTGGTAAAAGGAAACCAAGGTTACCCATCCAAACTGGAACATTGCATTGATGCTCCGCATCTAATGTATTTCAAGGGATCATCAGACCTCTTGAATAAACGGGTGGTCAGTGTTGTTGGTACCAGGGCTCCCAGCCCTTATGGGAAAGATCGGGTGGTAGAGTTGATGGCTGTCCTGGGGCAGTATGATGTGCTGGTGGTCAGTGGTCTTGCCTATGGTATTGATACCATGGCACATAAAGAGGCGTTGAAAAACAATCTCCAGACCATCGGTGTTTTGGGTCATGGGTTGGATAAGATTTACCCACATGCCAACAGGCAGCTCGCTGAGGAGATGTTGGAACAGGGTGGGCTGATGTCAGAATTCATGCAGGGCATCAGGCCAGAAAAACAAAATTTTCCCAAGAGGAACAGGATTGTCTCGGGAATGGCTGATGCAGTTGTGGTAGTGGAAAGCGGCTTCAAAGGCGGTAGCCTGATCACTGCAGACATTGCCAACAGCTACAACAAAGATGTATTGGCCTATCCAGGCAGGGCAACTGACCCCAGCAGCAAAGGCTGCAATCAATTGATCCGCAACCACAAGGCCAACCTGATCACCTGTGGCCAAGATCTGGTTGAATTCATGAACTGGGTTGAGGATCTGCCAACATCATCCAAGGCTCAGCCTGCAATAAAAGCATCACTGTCAAATGAAGAAAATGTTATTTTATCCATCATCAGCCACCATGATCCCTGTCCGGTAGATCTGCTGACAACTATATCAGGGCTCAATTCAGGACTGGTTGCTGCGCATCTGTTGTCTTTGGAAATGACAGGACTGATCACAAGTTTGCCGGGAAAACTATACGGAATGCGTCACCCCTAGGGATTTTTTAAATTTTTCTTATCTTCGCATATGGCAACAAGAACTCAACAATCCCCCAAATTTTTTGGAGAAGGCCTGACCTTCGATGATGTATTGCTCGTTCCGGCATATTCAGACGTATTGCCCAGGGAGGTCAACATCGCTACGCATCTTACCAAAGACATCGTTTTGAACATCCCACTGCTCTCTGCCGCAATGGATACTGTAACGGAAGCCACTCTCGCCATTGCATTGGCAAGAGAGGGTGGGATAGGCATCCTGCACAAGAACATGGCCATTGATCAACAGGCTGAACAGGTCCGTAAGGTGAAAAGAAGTGAAAGCGGCATGATCATCGATCCAGTTGTATTGCAGGAGGACGCCACCATTGCAGATGCCCTCAGGTTGATGAAAGAAAACAGAATTGGTGGCATTCCAATTGTCAGTGCATCCAACAAACTGGTGGGTATTTTGACCAACCGCGACCTCAGGTTTGAAACCAACAAAAAGAAAAAAGTGAGTGAGGTAATGACCAGTGAAAACCTGGTTACCGCTCCAGAAGGAACTGATCTCAAGAAGGCGGAGAAAATACTCCAGAACTATAAAATTGAAAAATTGCCAGTGGTGGCCAGGAATGGTCAGCTCAAGGGGCTGATCACCTACCGCGATATTCTGCAATTGCAGAGCTTCCCCAATGCAGTAAAGGATGAATTCGGCAGGTTGAGGGTAGGGGCAGCATTGGGCATCACCAAAGACATGCTCGACAGGACTGCAGCCCTGCAACAGATTGGTGTAGACGTGGTCTGTCTTGACAGTGCCCATGGCCATACCAAAGGAGTCGTGGATTCACTGAAATTGTTGAAAAAGAATTTCAAGAACCTGCGCATCATTGCGGGTAATGTGGCAACGGCAGCGGGAGCAAAAGCCTTGGCAGATGCGGGAGCTGATTGCGTGAAAGTGGGTATAGGACCGGGTTCTATCTGTACAACCCGCATTGTTGCCGGTGCTGGAGTGCCTCAAATCACTGCCATTCTCGAAGCGTCTTCCTCATTGAAAAAAATGAATGTTCCCATCATTGCCGATGGAGGCATCAGGTATACTGGTGATTTTGTCAAAGCCCTTGCCGCAGGGGCATCCACCGTCATGATGGGCAGTGTATTTGCAGGTGTTGAGGAAAGCCCAGGAGAGACCATTATTTACGAAGGAAGAAAATTCAAACAATACCGTGGCATGGGTTCGATTGGGGCCATGCAACAAGGCAGCAGCGACAGGTATTTTCAGGATGTTGAAGAAGGAATCAAGAAACTGGTGCCAGAGGGTATTGAAGGCCGGGTTCCTTTCAAAGGGCATCTCAGTGAGGTGATTACCCAATATGTTGGTGGATTAAGGGCAGGTATGGGGTACTGTGGTGCGAAAAATGTACAGGAACTGCAGAAGGCACAATTCATCCGGATCACCCATGCAGGCATCAGGGAAAGCCATGCGCACGATGTTGCCATTACCAAGGAAGCGCCTAATTACAGCCGTTAAATCATGCGTATCCTGAAAGCTTATCTCATTGCCTGTATGATACTGCTGGCAGCCGGTTCAAGCCATGCTGCACAAGACAGCAGTCGCCTGCAGGTCAGCCTGATTACCTGTGCCCCAGGTGCTGAACTGTATTCAGTGTTTGGTCATACCGCATTGAGGATTGTAGACTCAGCGGCCAATACCGACATCATCTACAACTACGGAACCTTCAATTTTGATGATCCTGATTTCTATTCAAAATTTGTAAGGGGCAAGCTGATGTATTTTCTCAGTCAGCAAAGCTTTCCTGATTTTCTTTACGAATATGCTTATTTCAAAAGAGGAGTGACAGAGCAAGTATTGCAGTTGAGCCAAACCGAGAAAAAGGAAATACAGAGCAGCCTTTTTGAAAATGTGAGGGAGGAGAACCGCTATTACAAGTATGATTTTTTATACGATAACTGCGCAACCAGGCTGAGGGATATCATCTTCAAGGCCAATAAGGACAAAGCTTTTGAGTCCACTGCTTTTGCTGAGAACCGTGCTACCTTCCGCGATTATCTCCATAATTATCTTTCAAGGGCTGAGATGCAATGGACAACCCTTGGTATCGATCTGTTGTTGGGTATCGGTGCCGATAAAACAATGACCATACCAGAGTCCATGTTTTTACCGGATTACCTTGCCCAAGGGGTTTCCCAATCGGTTCAGGGAACGGCAAAATTGGTGGAAAGGGATCAGGTGCATTTGCCCAATGCTCAAGCGCTTCCCATAAAACTCCCTTTCTGGCAAACACCTTTGTTTTTCTTTTCTTTCCTCGCATTCTTGGTCATCCTTCCTTCTTTTTTGAGATCCAAAGGCATGGTTTCATTTCAATCGATCATGGACAGGATCATTTTTATTTTATCAGGCCTGCTTGGGCTGGTATTGCTTTTCATGTGGTTCGGAACAGATCACCAGAGTTTTGCAAACAACATCAACCTGGTTTGGGCAATGCCGATCAACCTGCTCGTTGCATTCAGCCTCAACAGGCCTCGAAAATGGCTGAAAAAATACCTCAGGTACTATAGCCTCCTGCTCTTGCTCTTGATGATCCCGGTTTTGTTGCATCCTGGTATCATTAATATTGGTTTGTGCCCTCTCATTTTGGTACTTTCTTTTAGGTCCTGGATGCTGAGCAAGGATAAAAAAATGTTAAACCATTGAAGCCAATGGATACTTCTTTGGAGAACTTGTCATTTGAAAAAACAAAAGGTTAATTTTATCGCAAAGCACGCTAACAATACGATCAACTAAAATTGGTGAAGAAACGGGTCCTGGTCATACTGATTGCCTTATTTTTCAGTTCACTCCCTTCTATTGCAAAGCATATAGCAGGAGGAGAGATGAGTTATACCTACCTCGGTCCATCTGGCAATGCATCCAATTCCGGGCGATACAGTATTACACTCAAATTATACCGTGATTGCAATACCGATGGAGCACAGTTGGATGCCAATGCCACCATCACCATTTATCCTGGCGGGAGCTCCACCTTTTTTGCCAACAGGAGTATTCCACTGACATTCAAGGAAACAATTGCCCTTCTTAAACCTGACCCTTGTATCAGCAATCCACCTGTAATCTGCTACGAAGTTGGGTATTATACTTTTGAAATCGACCTCCCTTTTAATGGATCTGGTTATGCCATTTCTTATCAGCGTTGCTGCAGGATTGATGGCATTTTCAATGTTGTCAATTCTCAAACTGCAGGTGTAACCTATACAGCAAATATTCCCGGGACCTCCAGTGGAGCAAATGCACCAATTAACAGCTCTCCTGTTTTCAAAACCAGTGATACCGTTGTCATTTGTGCCAACAATTATTTCAACTATGATTTTGGAGCAACAGATGTAGACAAGGATGAGTTGACCTACCAGTTTGAAGAGGCTTATTTGGGTGGTACATCGATGGGACCAGCACCTTCAGTAGCCGGTGCCCCACCGTATAATCCCCTGAATTATAATTTTGGCTTCAGCCCTCAATTGCCGCTGGGATCAGCTGTCCAGATCAATGGCCTTACTGGCATGATCTCAGGCACTGCTCCTGTTGCAGGCATTTATGTCGTAACAGTAGCCGTGGTAGAAAAAAGAAATGGACGGGTCATCAATGTTCACAGAAAAGATCTTCACCTGAAAGTTGCAGATTGTAGCATTGCTGCTGCAGATCTCGATCCGGTCAGTATTTCCTGTGATGGGTTTACCGTTAATTTTAAAAATAACTCCACCAGCTCCCTCATCAAAACCTTTGATTGGGATTTTGGTATTGCGTCTTCCACAACCGATGTATCAACTGCCCCATCTCCCTCTTTCACATTTCCTGTTGCCGGAGATTATACTGTCCGACTCATCACCAACAAGAATGATCAATGCTCGGATACAGCTTTTACAATAGCAAAAGTTTATCCTGGCTTTACAACAGATTTTACTGTTCAGGAAACCTGCAAAGGGGTCCCTTATCTTTTTACAGATGTCTCAAAAACCATTTATGGATCCATCAACAAATGGAAATGGGATTTTGGGAATGTCAATGCCAGTGATGATACCTCTATCAATGCTTCTTCAACCTATATTTATCCTGCAACAGGTGTATTCACTGTCTCACTGATCGTTTCCAATAGTACTGGTTGCATAGATACGGTCTTGAAACAAATCACCGTAGCAGATAAGCCAACCCTTATTGTTCCCAAAGATACCTTGATCTGTAACATTGATACATTGCGCCTCACCGCTTCAGGCATTGGGGTTCATTCCTGGTCTCCGAATTATAATATCAGCAATACGGGTGTTTCAAACCCCTTGGTGAGTCCGGATGTTCCGACACGGTATACGGTTACATTAACCCAGTCTCCTGGCTGTATCAATACTGCTTCTGTTTTTGTGGATGTAAAGACTTTTGTTTCGTTGAAGGCGGGTACGGACACGACCATTTGTTTGGGAGATAGTGTATTTCTGCGTCCTTTTTCTGATGGGGTGAGCTATCAATGGTCGCCTGCAGCTACAGTTTCAAATCCAATGGCGAAGAATACCTGGGTCAGGCCCACACAGACCACCCGTTATTCGGTCTTGGCTACGATTGGCAAATGCCAGGCCAATGATGGTTTTGTGGTAACCACGGTTCCTTATCCCATAGCGAATGCAGGCCTTGATACTTTTATTTGTTCTGGTTCGCAGGTACAGTTGAAGGCTACTGGTGGATCGAGATATCTCTGGTATCCTGGCAATACCCTGGATGACCAGACGCGCCAAGACCCGATAGCAAGCCCCTGGGACACGACAAGCTATGTTGTTGGAGTCTATGAAGACAAGGGTTGCCCCCGTCCTGTATACGATACGGTAAGGGTCAGTGTTGTGCCACCTGTGAAGGCTTTTGCTGGCAATGATACCGTGGCCGTGATTGGTCAGCCATTGCAACTGTTGGCGACCGGAGG
>JBJOOI010000069.1:0-7093 GCA_046051375.1 Bacteroidota bacterium
TCCTTCACTATAAAATGATGGACCACTTCCATCATCGCAGCCAGATCACTTTGCTTCTGAAAATCACCAGGGTTGACATCAACCATGTTGAAAAGCTCTTCTGTATTGACCAGGTTGAAATTGCCTGCCAATGCCAGATTCCTTGCAGGAATAATATCCCTTTTGATAAAAGGATGACAGAATTCGACATTATTTTTCCCCTGTGTACCATAGCGAAGATGACCAAGCAAAAGTTCCCCCATGAAGTTGAGGTGCCCTTTCATCAAGCCAGGATGTTTTCTGATATCGGGTTGGTATTTTTCGAGCTCGTTGATTTCCTTTCCCACCTGGGAAAACAGGTCAGCAATGGCCTGTTGGGCCACACTGCGCAGGCGGTGCATGAAAGGATAGCCAGGCTCTGCATTCAATTTGACAGATGCGATGCCAGCTCCGTCTTGCCCTCGGTTGTGCTGTTTCTCCATCAACAGATAGAGTTTATTCAGCCCATAAAGAGCCGTACCCTGTTGTTGCTGGTAGTAGGAAAAAGGCTTGAGCAGCCTGATAAATGCAAGACCGCATTCGTGTTTAATGGCATCACTCATATAGCAAAATAAGAACAGCGAATGTAAGGTGAAAAAACAGAACCTTAAAATTTAACCCGCTTGACAGATGTTATTTGCTGACGTAATTGGGGAACTGCTTGCGCAAAGATTCACATTGCTGGTAATCCTTGTCCACCATTACGTAATAGGTAGGCAATTTGCTTTGGAACCATTTGTCAATGGTCTTTTCTTTCTTTTCTGCCAATGCTCTTTGTGCAATCCTGTCGTAATCGTCACGGATATTTTCCCTGTGAGGCTCAGTTTTACTTTGAAGATAAACAAGCCTTACTGCTTGCTTTTCTTGCTCATCCTTGTATACCATCGGCTGGGAGAATTCTCCAACCTTTAATTTGTCGAGATAAGGCACAAGGTTCTTGTCCAATTCATCAATGGTAACAAAAGCACCACCCTGACCACTCATGATACCGGCACTGAACTTACTGTTCTGGTCGTCACTGTTTTTGTCTACTGCCTCACCGAAGGTAATGGTGCCTGCCACCAGTTTGGTTCTGATGGAATCAAGTTTCAACTTGGTGGCCTGAACATCTTCATCCTGAAGGGCTGGAACGCGAAGGATATGGCGAATAACTGCATCGTCTCCATTCCGGCTGACCATTTGGATGATGTGATACCCAAACTTGGATTTGATGACTGGGGAAATTTGTCCCTCCTTCAGCCTGAATGCGGCATTCTTGAAATCGGGATCCCAGTCTTTTTGTGCTTTGTTGATTTCGTATCGACCACCCGTTTGCTTGCTGCCCGGATCCTCAGAGTAAAGCCTGGCAAGGGTTTCAAATGTTTTCTGGCCTGCTTCAATCTGCCTCCGGTAATCGGCCAGTTCATCCTGGGCAAACTTTTCAAGTTCACGCCCTGCTTTGGGATGTATCACAATTTGACCAATGACAAGCTCCGTTTCGTAAAAAGGAAGGCTGTCTTTGGGAATCTTGTTGAAATACTCCCTCACTTCATTCGGAGTGATTTTGACATATTCAACAATCTTCTCGCGCATGGATTTGGCAAGCCTTCCTTCGCGAATGGATTTCCTAAAATCTTCTTTTACCTGATAAATGGTGCGTCCGGCGATTTGTTCGAAAGCCTCTTTGCCTCCGTACTGCATGATAAAATAACGTACCCGCTGGTCGAGTTCCGCTTCTACTTCTTCATCTGAAACCGGAAGGGAATCCTTTTCTGCCTGAAGAATAAGCGCCTTGTCCTGCATCATCCTTTCCAACAGAAAACATTCTGCATTTTCAGGCATTTCGGTGCCCTGGCGCTTCTGGTCCTCAATGTAATTGACAATATCGCTTTTCAATACGATTTTGTCTCCCACAATGGCAACAATCTTGTCAGCCAACAACTTTGCGGTCTGTGCCTGGCCTGCAAAAGCCGAGATCACCAAAATCAATACGATCAATATTCTTTTCATGCTGCAATTCCTGTTTCCAAATATGATTGAATTCGGCCTTATGATAAAATCTCCTGACTTAAAGTTTTCACAAAACACAACCTTCCTTCATTTTAAATGCCCTCACGGGTATTGTATGACTCCTCTCAAAAAGGAATCTCCCAGAAGAAATTACAACGTCCTCTTCACTTCAGTTTCTTCAAACGCTTCGATCACATCACCAACCCTGAGGTCGTTGAAATTCTTGATGGTAAGACCACACTCATAGCCCTGGTTGACCTCTTTGGCATCATCCTTGAAGCGTTTCAAGCTGCCCAGTTCTGTGCTTTGTCCCTCACCCCTCGGATATTCAACGATACCATCACGGATGATACGGATCTTGTTGTTCCTGCTGATTTTACCATCAAGTACATAGCAACCGGCAACGGTGGCCTTGTCAAACTTGTACACTTCACGGACCTCCACATTGGCCACAATTTTCTCTTCGATTTTCGGCTCAAGCATACCTTCCATGGCGCTCTTGATTTCCTCGATGGCGTTGTAGATGATGGAGTAAAGCTTGATCTGTACACCTTCGTTTTCAGCAATCTTGTTGGCCTGAATAGAAGGACGAACGTTGAAACCAACGATGATCGCATCAGATGCAGTGGCAAGCAATACATCACTTTCAGTAATCTGACCAACTGCCTTATGTACAACCTTGATGGCAATCTCCTGTGTTGAAAGCTTCTGCAATGAATCACTCAAGGCCTCTACAGATCCATCCACGTCACCCTTGATGATGATGTTGAGTTCCTTGAAGTTACCGAGTGCCAACCTGCGGCCAATCTCATCCAGTGTAATATGTTTCTTGGTCCTGATACCCTGCTCACGCATGATTTGGGCCCTTCTGCCTGCAATTTCCTTGGCATCCGATTCGTCTTGGTAGACCTTGAACTTCTCACCAGCCTGCGGTGCACCATTGAGACCGAGAATCAATACGGGAGATGAAGGCGGAATGGCGTCTACACGCTTGTTCCTTTCATTCATCATCGCCTTGACCCTACCATAGTGCTGTCCACTCACCACCAGGTCACCCTGCTGGAGTGTTCCGTTTTGCACAAGAATGGTTGCCACATATCCACGGCCCTTATCAAGGGTTGCTTCAATGATGGTACCGCTGGCTTCCCTGTCAGGATTGGCCTTCAGATCAAGTAATTCAGCTTCAAGCAAAATCTTTTCGAGCAACTTATCAATGTTCAAACCTGATTTGGCAGCGATTTCCTGGCTCTGGTATTTTCCGCCCCACTCTTCCACAAGGATATTCATCCCAGCAAGCTGTTCATATATCTTCTGGGAGTTGGCTCCGTCCTTATCGATTTTGTTGATCGCAAAAATCATCGGTACACCCGCCGCTTGTGCGTGGCTGATGGCCTCTTTTGTTTGTGGCATCACCGCATCATCCGCCGCAATCACGATTACAGCAAGATCAGTGACCTTGGCACCACGCGCACGCATTGCCGTAAAGGCCTCGTGACCTGGTGTATCCAGGAAGGTGATTGATTTTCCGGTAGGAAGATCAACATGATAAGCACCAATATGCTGGGTAATACCTCCTGCCTCTCCGGCTACCACATTGGCGTTGCGGATATAATCGAGCAAGGATGTCTTACCATGGTCAACGTGACCCATGATGGTAACGATTGGCGCGCGGGGAAGCAGTTGATCAGGAGAATCAACTTCTTCCTCTTCTTCCATCTCCATTTGCTTTTCCATGTCGATGAATTCCACTTCGTATCCGAACTCACCGGCAACCAGTTCGATGACCTCTGCATCAAGACGCTGGTTGATGGAAACCATGATACCCAGGCTCATACACTTGCCAATGATTTCAGCAAAGTTGACATCCAGCAAACTGGCCAATTCACTTACACTGATGAATTCAGTTACCTGGATTTTTTCATCCCCTTCCCCTTCGGCACCGGCTTCCATTTCCTCGCGCTTGAGGCGACGAAGCTTGGACTTGGTTATCTTGGCTTTTGAGCCACCACCGCCGCCTGAGAGTTTGGCCTGTGTTTCTTTGATTTTGTTTTGGATTTCCTTCTCATCAATTTCCTTGACTTCTCCTCTTCTGACCACACGAGGACCACCCACCCTTGGTGTTGATGGACGCTGTGGAGCAGGTGCTCCACCTTTTTGAATGGATGGTTTCGTTCTTTCCGGTTCCTTTTTCTCGATGGGAATCCGGATGCGCTTCCTTTTTACGTCAGCATTGCGGTTCCTGTCATCCATCTCAGGCTTGAGCTCAATCCTGCCGACAATCTTGGGACCCTCGAGCTCAGGCGCTTCTATTTTAACCCTTTCAGGTTCTGCTGGTTTTGCTGGCTCAACAGGTATTATTTCTTCTGGGACAACTGCTTCTACTACAGGAGCTTTCTCCTCAGGTTTCTCAACCACTTTCTTTTTGGGTTCCCCACGTTTTGGCCTAGTTGAGGCATTGATTGCATCAAGGTCAATCTTATCCAAAATCTTTGGACCATGCAACTCAGGGGCTTCAATTTTAGTGATCTCCACTTCAGGCTCAGCAGGACTGACCTTTTCTTCAGATGGAGCTGGTGCAACCACTGCTGGCTCTTCTGCAGCCACCACTTCTGGCACTTCAACGACAACAGGTTCTGGTTCAGGCGCTGGTGCAGGAGCAGGCTGCTCTACCACTTCAGGCTCAACCTTTTTCTTGGTATCCTTTTTGAAAACAATCTCTTCTTCGTCCCTCTTTTTCTTTGCCTCTCCTGATGACCCCTTAGGGATTTCAATGGCATCACTTTTTGCCTTTGCAGCCTTATCAGAAGAGAATTCCTGTTGCAGGGAATGATACATCTCTTCCGTTAACTTGGAAGTGGGCTTTAGATCATCCTTGCTGAATCCCTTACTGGCAAGAAAGTCCACCAACGTATCCTTACCGATGTTGAACTCCTTGGCCGCGGCCATTAACCTGGGTGTGTTTGATTCTGACATTTATCCTCCTGGGCTTTTTTTGCTTGTTTCTTGTTTGCTTGCTATGCTGATTAGTCTTTCTCGAATTCTGCCCTCAAAACATTGCGAAGATCCTCAATGGTTTCTTTTTCAAGATCTGTCCTGCGCTCCAATTCTGTTGCAGTAAGATCCAGCACACTGCGCGCGGTATCACAACCAATGCGCTTGAGCTCCTCAATGATCCATCCTTCTATCTCATCGCTAAATTCATCGAGATCGATATCGTATTCAGCCATTTCACCTTCATTGTCGCGGTACACGTCAATATCAAAGTCGGTGAGGTCTTCAGCCAATTTGATGTTTACTCCACGCTTACCAATGGCCAATGAAACCTGGTCTGGTGATACAAATACTTCAGCACGCTTGCCTTCATTATCAATGTTCATCCTTGTAATCTTCGCTGGAGTAAGAGAACGCTGGATGAGCAATTGAATATTGTTGGTGAAATTAATCACATCGATGTTTTCGTTTTTCAGTTCACGCACGATGCCATGGATACGGCTTCCTTTCATTCCCACACAAGCACCCACCGGATCGATACGGTCATCATAGCTTTCAACAGCTACCTTGGCGCGCTCACCTGGCTCACGTACGATTTTACGGATGACGATGAGGCCGTCAAAAATTTCAGGCACCTCAATCTCAAGCAGTTTTGCAAGGAAAGATGGATGGGTCCTGGAAAGGATGATCACCGGTGCATTGTTTTTCAATTCCACCTTTTTGATCACTGAACGGATGCTTTCGCCTTTTTTGAAATAATCAGCAGGAATCTGCTCAGACTTGGGAAGGATCAGTTCATTTCCATCCTCATCAATGAGCAAAACTTCTTTTTTCCATACCTGGTATACTTCAGCATTGATGATATCACCAACACGGTCACCGTATTTTTTTACCAATGCGTTCTTCTTGAGGTCTCCGATACGGCTTGCCAATGTTTGCTTGGCAGCGAGGATGGCACGGCGACCAAAATCCATGATATCTACCTCTTCGTAGAGTTCTTCACCCACCTCAAAATCCGGCTCGATCTTCACCGCTTCACTGTATTCGATCTCCATGAGCGGGTTTTCAACTGCACCATCTTCTACAATCATGCGGTGGCGCACGATTTCAAGGTCACCTTTTTCAGTATTTACGATTACGTCGAAACTTTCGTCGGATCCGTATTTTTTGCGGAGCAGGGTCTTGAAGACATCTTCAAGCACTTTCATGAGCGTGGGACGATCGATGTTCTCTGCATCTTTGAAGTCCTGGAAAGATTCGATCAGATTGATACTTGCCATAAAATATCCATTTAGTGTTCTTGTCTTTTATTTTTTAGAATACAATTTTAACCGTTGTCGTTTTAATCTCATCAAAAAGCAGGAAATGTTTGATGACCTCCAGCTTCTTTCCCTTTCCTTTCTCCTCGTCTACTTCTATCCCTTTTTCATCTGCTGCCAGCAGTTTTCCCTCCAGTTCTCGGCCGTCTTTCATTTCCACTTCAACAACCCGGCCAATGTTTTTGATGAACTGTCTGTGCAGCAAAAGCGGTTCGTCTATGCCAGGAGAAGATACCTCCAACCCAAACTCCCCATCCTTGCAAATCTCCTTTTCAACTATTTCTTTGTACAGTGCCCTGTTGAGCTTGACACATTTTTCAATGGTCACACCCTCATCACCATCCACATAAACACTGATATTGTTGATAGGACAAACATTGACCCTCACCAAAAAGTATTGGGGTTCATCTTCGAGCAATTTTTCGGCCAATACCTTAACCTGTACTGTTTTTTCTTCTGTTGCCATCTTCTGTGAAATAAAGAAGGGAACGGCACCGTTCCCTTCATCTGTTTCATGTTTCCAAAGCAAAGATAGGGGTTTAGGGGGAAATGACCAAATTGTTGGGAGTTCGGTGTTGGGCGTTGGGAGTTCGGGGTTGGGAGGACTCTGTTCAATGAAAGTCATTGGTTTATATGACAAGAATCATCATTGTAACCAACCGATCAACTAACTTTATCGACTGAAGAAAACCCACAACCCACAACCCACAACCCACAACCCACAACCCACAACCCACAACCCACAACCCACAACCCACAACCCACAACCCACAACC
>JBJOOI010000070.1:0-7088 GCA_046051375.1 Bacteroidota bacterium
GTCAATCGCCCGCTAAAATGTCCTCCACCGCGAAAATCCTCAAAACCGCTAAATTTTTTATGGGCAACAAAATCTGCATGACCGGGCCTTGGCACAGCGCGTTGTTTCTCATAATCACCAGACCGCGTGTTCTTGTTTTCAAACAATAGGGTCAAGGGTGCCCCTGTTGTGCGGCCATTGAATACACCGCTTTTGAACAATGGAAGGTCTTCTTCCTGACGGGGTGTGGTGCCTTTTTGGGTCCCACCCTTCCTTCTTTCAGTATCGACAATAAAATCCTCAACAGCAAGTGGCATTCCTGCAGGGCAACCATCAATGACTACACCAACACTTTCGCCATGAGATTCACCGAAAATGTTCACTGAAAATAATTTACCAAAATGATTCATTGGATCTGTTTAAACCGTTTGCAATGCAATGGAAGAACCCAAAGCTTTCAAATGTTCATAAAAATCAGGATAGGATTTGTTGATGGCTTCTGCTTCTTCGATAAGAACCTCACCATCCGCCCGCAATGCGGCAACAGCTGCTGCCATGGCAATCCTGTGATCATGGTGCGAGTGCACCTTTGCACCCTTAAGATTCCGATTCCCATGAACGATCATCAGATCTCCATCCAGGTCAATTTGAACACCCATTTTACCAAAAACATCCTGCAGGGTCAATGCCCTGTTGCTTTCCTTGTGGGTCAAGCGCAAGGCTCCTTTGATGACAGTATTTCCCGAACAATAAGCGGCAAGAGCAACCAAGGGAGGAAAAAGGTCAGGACATTCTGTGGCATCAAAATTAAATGCATGTAAATCAGCCGGCCCAACATGGTATACCCCCTCTTCAAATCCAAGCTTTGCACCCGCATCTTTGATGGCTTCCAAAATCTTCATGTCTGCCTGAACAGAATCTGACTTCATGCCCTGAATGCTGATGTCCCCTGCAATGGCACCTGCAACAAATAAAAATGCAGCCCCACTCCAGTCACCTTCAACACGATAACTGATTTCACCAACGGGTTGAACGTGTTCAATTTCACTGAAACTGAAGGTCTCATAATCTTTTACGACTGGAACCTTCATGCCGAACGATTTCAACACACCAAGCGTAAGATCAATGTAGGGCTTGCTTTTCAGGTCTTTCACTGTAATTGTAACACCACTTGCTCCAGCAGCAGCATATGCCATCAACAAACCAGTCAGAAACTGGGAACTCAAACTACCATCCACCTCTATCGAGCTGGGAAGCATGGGTCCTTTGATTGACATCGGCAACTTTCCTTCATTTGATTGAATGGATATGCCAAGCTGAGGAAAAATTGCATCAAAAAAATGCATGGGTCTGCTGAGCAGTGAACCAGTACCACTGATGTTCAACTCCCTTGCGCTCAGCGATGCAATGGGCGTAAACATCCTGATGCCCAAACCACTTTCACCACAATTGATTTCATCAAAAAACGGATGAACACCATTGCTCTTGATGATGATGGTATTGTCCTGCTCTGCTACCTCAGCACCTAATTTTGAAATAACATCCAATGCAGCAAGGTCATCATTGCTTTTCCCGGGATCAATGATATGGGTGACACCTTGGTGAAGCAAAGCCGCAGCACAAGCCCTTTGCATGTCGCTCTTGGAACGCGGTGCACGTATGGCTCCTGAAATGCGCGATGGATGAACGATTGCAATCATTTTTTCTTTTTGTTTGTTTCGTTGTACGCCGCGAGATGCGTTTTGAGTGCTTCTACATCAATATCATTGATGACGCCCTTGCCTATTCTCTTCAGTAAAATATAGCTCATGATTTTACTGATTCTTTTTTTGTCCATTTTGAGAACATTGAATACTTTTTCAACATCAAAAGCACCACGGGTTGGCAAACCAAAATTGATCAGTGTTTGTTCTATACGGGCTGCATCCTTGAACCCGAGCAGGTTTCCAGAAAGCCATGCGGCAAAAACCATTCCTAAGGCAACAGCTTGTCCATGGGTCAACTCGTATTGTGTCTCCAGCGCATGACCCAGGGTATGTCCAAAATTCAACAATTTTCGCTCCCCTGCTTCAAACTCATCCCTTTTCACAACACCTGCCTTTAGCTTTACATTGCTGAGGATGATTTCCTGCATCAACTTTTTGCTCTTCTTCACCTTATCCAGGTTGGAGGACTCGAGCAATTGGAAAGTCTTGGCATCCAGGATACAAGCATGCTTGATAATTTCTGCAAATCCATTCGACCATTCTGCATCTGGAAGTGTCTTCAAGAAGGATTGATCATAATAAATGAAAGAGGGCTGCCGGATGATGCCCACCATGTTTTTATACTGTCCAACATCGATTCCATTCTTGCCTCCGATGGAAGCATCCACCATGGCCAGCAATGAAGTGGGCACAAAACCAAACTGTATGCCACGCATAAAAATGGAGGCTACATATCCTGTAAGATCAGTCACCACACCACCTCCAACGCCAACAAGGACGGACTTCCTGTCGGCTTGAAAAGCAATGAGCTGTTCAATAATGGCATCTGCCGTAGGTTGTATCTTGTACTCCTCACCCGGCTTTAATGTAATCACATTCCAGTTCTTGAACTTGGATTGATGTGCTTCAAAAACATTGGCATCCGTAATGATGACTGCTTTTTTCCTGTCAACAACTGTATCGAGACGACTAAACAGTGCATCAAAATAAAAATCAACCGAGGCGCTTGAAAATGTAAATTTCTTCTTGTTCATCAATATCAATCGTTCATGATTTTATTCTGCCTGTTGATGCTTTCCATATGAATAGCATCCATGTAACGTGTAATGAACTCATCGCTCAAGCCAACCTTTCCAGCTTTCTGCAAAGCCTTTTCAAGCACCTCATTCCAACGTGTTGCCTGCAGAATGGTTACATTGTTATTGCGTTTGTATTCTCCAATTTTTTCTGCAATAGACATCCTTTGTGAAATCAATTGCATCAATTCGTCATCGATGTGATTGATTTGCTCACGCAATTTATCCAATGCGGCATGATAGGATTCAGAGGGAACATCTTCGCTTCTCCAGCTGATGGCAGACAGCATTTCTGCAAGACGCTCTGGTGTGATTTGTTGTTTGGCATCACTCCATGCATTGTCCGGATCAATATGGCTTTCAATCATCAGACCATCAAAATCAAGGTCGATTGCCTTCTGTGCAGTTGACTGCAAAATATCCCTGCGTCCACAAATATGTGAAGGATCATTGATGATCGGCATTCCGGGCATCCGGCGCTTCATTTCAATGGCAAGATGCCACATGGGTGCGTTCCTGAATTCTGTGTTTCCGTAGGAAGAAAATCCACGATGGATCAATCCGACTTGCTTGATGCCAGCCCTTGACACGCGCTCAACAGCACCTTGCCAAAGCTCAAGATCAGGATTGATGGGATTCTTGATCAATACAGGTACATCAACACCACGCAAGGCATCTGCTACTTCCTGAACAC
This sequence comes from Bacteroidota bacterium, assembly GCA_046051375.1. Taxonomy (GTDB): domain Bacteria; phylum Bacteroidota; class Bacteroidia; order Chitinophagales; family Chitinophagaceae; genus Pollutibacter. The sequence goes on from JBJOOI010000070.1 coordinate 3,456, forward strand.
TGAAAGGGTTCACAGTAGTTCTTGCACCAATCCACAATACATCAACATCAAAAGTCAGTGCATCTTCAACTTGTTTTCCGGTTGCCACTTCAACAGTCGTTGGCAAGCCTGTAAGTTTTTTTGCTTTCTGAAGCCATGGCAACCCTTTGGCGCCAATGCCTTCAAACATGCCGGGCTTGGTTCGTGGTTTCCAGATTCCTGCGCGCAACATGTCAACCTTGCCAGTCTTGGCAAGACGTTCTGCGGTTTCAATTACTTGCTCTTCTGTTTCTGCACTACAGGGACCTGAAATGATCAGAGGTCTTTTGTTCCAAGCGGCCTGAACTGCTGATTGTTGGGTTGTTTCGGTTGATTCCATTTTGTAAAATTAAGGATTAAATAAGGAAGGTTTAAGTGTATTAGTGTATGATCCTGCGGATCTGGTTTGCTTTGCTCATCAACTCATTGAGGTACTCCCAATTCTCTTTTTCAAGACAGGATTTGAATTTTCTCAATTGGGTAATATGCTCATTGAGTACATCAAGAATATTTTCACGGTTCTGCATCAGGATGGGTGTCCACATGTCAGGACTGCTTTTTGCCAGACGCACAGTGCTTTCAAAACCTGCACTGGCCATTTCAAAAATGGCATCATCTTCTTTCTCTTTTTCCAACACCGTATTGGCCAGGGCAAAGGATGTGATGTGAGAGATATGACTTACATAGGCGGCATGCAGATCATGATCGTTGGAGCCCATTTCGATGATGCGCATCTTCAATGAATTGAAAATCTCAGTTGCCGTCGCCAATGCATCAGGATCACTTTCTGTTGTATCGCATACAATCACCGCTTTCTCTTCAAACGCATTTTCAACAGCTGCTCCAGGACCACTGTATTCTGTACCCCACATGGGATGGGAGGCTACAAACCTTCCCCTCCGGGGATGATCTTTCACAATTGCAGCAAGCTGGCTTTTGGTTGACCCCATATCAATGACTACCTGATCTGTTACCTTGTCCAAGACATGTGGAAGCAATGCAGACAATACTCCCACAGGAACAGCCAGTACAATCACATCAGCCACATGTATAGCCTCATCCAATCCCATCATCTCGTCAACAAGCCCTAATTCGATGGCTTCGCGGCCATGCTCCTGACTGTTGTCAACACCCACAATCCTGTTGGCCAAGCCATTTTTTCTGCACTTGAGCGCAAGTGATCCTCCGATCAAACCTACTCCTACAATGGCAAAATTCTTTTTCATGGTTGATTGATAAGATGAAGATTATTGATTTGTAAATGTTTTCCTTACACGATCGATGGCTTCCTCTAAAATCTCTTTCTTGCTGCAAAGACTCACCCGCACATATTGATTTCCTGCATCGCCAAATATTCCACCAGGTGTAATAAAAACACGTGCTTTTTCAAGAACGGCATCGCTCAATGCAAATCCAGATGCATACTGTTCTGGAATGCGCGCCCAGACAAACATGCCCACCTGATCTTTTGAATAGTTGCAACCCAGCAAATCAAGCAAGACCAAGGCCTGTTCCTTGCGCTGCGCATATATTTCGTTAACGCTATCAAACCAGTCCTGATCCAGTTCCAAGGCTTTTGCTGCAGCAACCTGAACAGGCAAAAACATGCCTGAATCCATGTTGCTCTTGAAGCGCAATATGGCATTGATATGATCTGGGGAACCCACGATCATCCCCACACGCCATCCTGCCATGTTATGGGATTTGCTGAGTGAATTAAGTTCTACAACAACTTCCTTTTCCTTGTCAAATGCAAAAAGGCTCAGGGGTTCATCATTGAGGATAAAACTATAGGGATTGTCGTGAACGATCAAAATACTATTGGCCTTGGCAAAATCAATGATATCCTGCAACAATTTTTTGTCTGGCAATTGGCCTGTTGGCATGTGGGGATAATTCAGGAAAAGCAATTTCACTTTTCCGGTGGATTGGCTGTTGTATCGCTCAATCATTTGCTTCCACACATTGATATCTGGATGCCAATCATGTGCTTCGTCTAGGCTGTAAGATAGCACTTCTCCACCCGCCAGCTTTACTGCGCTGGTATAGGTTGGATAGCCAGGATTGGGTACCAGGGCTGCATCACCCTGATTCAGGTAGGTCATGCAGATGTGCATGATACCCTCCTTGCTTCCAATCAGGGGCAACACTTCGGTATTCGGATCTACTTCCACCTGATACCATCGCTTGTACCAAGCCGAAACGGCATTGCGCAGCACAGGAGACCCTTTGTAAGACTGGTATGCATGGGTATTCGGCTTGGCTGCTTCCTGGTGCAGGGCCTCTACCACAGAAGGATGTGGCGGCAGGTCAGGGCTTCCAATACCCAGGTTGACAACCTGATGGCCGGCTTTATTGAGTTCTTCAATCTCCCTCAATTTTGATGAAAAATAATATTCACCAATACCATTCAATCGCGATGAAACATTGATCATGATCCTACTTGTTGAATTTTCCTTTTTTATACACACCCAAAACCCTCAGGAATGCTGTTTTCTTTTCCAATTTCCCTATCAGTTTTTTATACTGAAGAATATCATCAAATTCAAGATCGGCATGAAAACCATACTTGAACTTGCTTCCTGCAATCGGAAATGATTGAAGCTTGCTCAGGTTGATGCCTTCTTTTGCAATCACCGTCAACACTTCAGAGAGCCTTCCTTTTGCATGATCTGTATGAAAATTGATAGATGCCTTGTTGGCTCCCTCCACCTCGGAAGAACTTTGCTGGAGGATCAGGAATCGGGTATAATTGTTTTTGACATCATGAATCTTGGGTGCAATGATGTCCAGCCCAAACAATTCAGCTGCCAGCTTTCCGGCAATGGCGGCAACATGTTTGCTCTTCCGCACCTGAACATGCTTTGCACTGAGCGCAGTATCCTCGGTTTCAATCAATTTCCAACCATGCGGGTTCAGGAATCCCAGGCATTGTTGAAGTGCCATAGGATGAGAATGCACTTCTTTGATGTCGGTCAGTTTTACGCCGGGATTCACCATCAGGTGCTGGTCAATCTGCAAATAGACTTCACCCGCAACGAAGAGATCTGACTTTTGGAGAAGGTTGTAGTTGGGCATAATACTACCGGCAATGGAATTCTCAATGGCCATGATACCTCCCATGGTGGCATGTTTATCAGAGGCTTGCTGAATCACCTCGGTGAAGGTCGCACAGGGAAGAATCTGTACATTTTTCCCATAGAAAGATCGTGCAGCGACCTGGTGAAAGCTTCCTTCATAGCCCTGAATGGCCACAGGCATACTTGGCTGTGTTTTTTTGGATGCCTCCTTCTTTGATGTCTTTTCCAATTTTTTCTCAATCATTGGTTTTCGCTTAAAAAAAAATCCCGGGGGTTAGCCGGGATCCTTATGTTGATGTTTTGTTTGTTATTTGATTTTCAACAAAAAGTTCCCGTACCACCGGTAAAGTAGTAATAAAAATAAAAGAAGTAACGGGTTCTGTTCGATATCATCTATGCAAATATAAGAAACTTAAAACATTTTCAAAATAAATTAAAATCTCTTTCTTGGGCCGCCGCTGTCAGCATCGTTCATCCTGATCTGTCTGCCCTTGAATTTTTTGCCATCAATCATCCTGATCATTTGATTGGCAGC
>JBJOOI010000071.1:0-7086 GCA_046051375.1 Bacteroidota bacterium
ATAACGGCTGCTATTGCCCCGAAAACCCCCAATGGAGCAAAGTTCATGACATATCCCACCATTTTCAGAATGATATGGGCTGCTGCATCCAGCGCTTTTACAATCACCTTGCCCTTCTCACCCAATGCTGTGGTACCTACGCCAAAGAAAATACTGAAAACAACCAGCTGAAGGATTTCATTGGTGGCCATCGCTTCGAAAACACTTTTGGGGAATACATGCTCGATGAATTTCTGCAAAGAAAATTCCTGTGTTTTGCCAATCAGGTCTTTTGCCCCTTCCAAATCTGCAGAGCCAAGGTTGATGGCAGCCCCGGGTTTGAAAAAGTTGACTAACACCATACCGAGCAGCAGGCTTGCCAGTGAAGCGGATATGAACCAAAGCATTGCTTTTCCTCCTACCCTTCCTACAGATCCAAGATCTCCCAGTTTTGCAATGCCCACCACAAGGGTTGTGAAAACAAGGGGAGCAATGACCATTTGAACCAGCCTCAAGAAAATGGTGGTCAGTAATTTGATGTTGGTCGAAAACGCCTTGATGGTTTCCGGGCTGGATTGCTGGTGAACGAAATATCCAACACCAATTCCCAAAACCATGGCAACGAGAATATATAAAGTAAGTTTACCGGAAGAGCCCTTCATGATCAAAAAATATTTGCTTTAAGGTTCGTAAAATAAACGATTTGAATTGATTTCGGAATTTTATTTAAGGACTGAAATAAAATATTCATCTAACCGAATAATTGGCTATTTTAGAACTTTAGTGAACCATTTAACCAAAGAATTGCTATGAGTTTATTCAGAAGAAAATCACTTGAAGCGTTGCTCGCCCAGGCCGAAGATTCGGAAAAAGGGCTCAAACGCACCCTGGGTGCAGGAAACCTTATTGCATTGGGCATTGGTGCCATCATCGGAGCAGGACTTTTTGTAAGGACAGCCGCCGCTGCAGGACAGGCCGCTGGTCCGGGCGTTACCATTTCATTTATAGTAGCAGCGGTAGGCTGTGCTTTTGCCGGTCTATGTTATGCAGAATTTGCATCCATGATTCCTATCGCGGGTAGTGCCTATGCATACTCTTATGTTACCATGGGAGAGCTTGTTGCCTGGATCATTGGATGGGCGCTCATCATGGAATACGCACTTGGTGCGGCAACCGTTTCCATCGCGTGGAGTGAGTACCTCAATAAACTGTTGGGAGGCAGTATTCCCTATGAATGGTGCCACTCTCCGTTTGAAAGCTATACCGACTCTTCTGGCATATTGCATGCCGGCATCATGAATGCTCCCGCATTGATCATCCTACTCTTGCTTACCCTTTTGCTCATCAAAGGAACGCAGGAATCTGCCATGGTAAATGCCATCATCGTTTTCGTCAAAGTAGCGGTTGTACTGGTTTTCATCGCCCTTGGATGGAAATTTATCAATCCTGCCAACTATGTACCTTATCTGATTCCGGCCAATGAGCCACCAGTCATGGATCAGGCAGGTAAAGTCATTGCTGATTACAGCCCATGGAACAAACATGGCTGGGGCGGAATCCTTGGTGGAGCTGGTATCGTATTTTTTGCCTTCATCGGTTTTGATGCCGTATCTACTGCTGCCCAGGAAGCTAAAAATCCCAAGCGTGACATGCCGATTGGTATATTAGGCTCACTCGTAGTGTGTACAATCCTCTACATCCTGTTTGGTCATGTATTGACAGGAGTAACCAACTGGAAGGAATTTGTTGATCCTGAAAAAGGACGCGAAGCTTCAGTAGCCTATACTATTGCTACCTATATGAAGGAATACAGCTGGCTGGCCACTGCAGTTACTGTAGCGATTCTAGCCGGGTTCTCATCAGTAATCCTTGTGATGTTGATGGGGCAAAGCCGTATCTTTTATACCATGAGCAATGATGGTCTGATTCCAAAAGCGTTTGGTGATCTGCACCCGAAATACAAGACTCCCTATAAATCAAACATGATCCTTTTCGTTTTTGTTGGTGCATTTGCCGCATTTGTCCCTGGACATGTAGCGGGCGACCTGACAAGTTTCGGAACATTGTTTGCATTTGTTCTGGTAAGCATTGGTGTTTGGATCCTGAGGGTCAAAGCGCCAAACATCGAACGTCCATTCAGAGCACCTATTGCACCTGTTGTCAGTGTGCTTGGAGCGCTGATTTGTCTGGCAATGATTGTTGGATTGGATGGTCAGACCCTGAAAGTTGCTTTCGGCTGGATGGCTCTCGGTTTGGTTGTTTACTTTGTATACAGCAAAAAGAACAGCAAGCTAAAAGACTAGATTCCTTAAATTTTTATCATAATCCCGGCTCCAAATGGACCGGGATTTTTTTTAGCCCGACGGGAACCCTTAAATTTGTGCTCGTTTCACCAAAGCAACAATTCAACACATGGGAAGGATATTTGAAGTCAGGAAGTCTACGATGTTTGCCCGCTGGGACAGGATGGCCAAACAATTCACCAGGATCGGTAAAGAAATTGCCATAGCCGTAAAAACAGGTGGACCTGATCCCAATACCAACCCATTCCTGCGCCGTTGTTTCCAGAATGCGAAGAGCGTCAACATGCCCAAAGACAGGGTTGAAGCTGCCATCAAAAGAGCACAAGGAAAGGACATGGAAAACTTTGAGGAGATCCTTTACGAAGGATATGGACCTCATGGTGTGGCCATACTGGTGGAAACTGCAACAGACAACCATGTAAGGACTGTTGCCAACATCAAGTCCCATTTTAACAAGGGAAATGGTGCAATGGGCACCAGTGGCAGTGTAAGTTTCCAGTTCAAGAAAATGGGTGTTTTCAAATTGAAAAACGAAGGCCTCAACCACGATGATCTGGAGCTGGAATTGATTGATTTTGGCCTGGAAGAAATGGGAGAAAGCACCAATGATGCAGGTGAAGATGTATTTGTGATCCGTTGCGCTTTCAATGATTTTGGCAACATGCAAAAAGCACTCGAAGAAAAAAACCTCAATACCCTTAGTGCTGAGGTAGAGTGGATTCCCAATACCGTTGTTGAATTGGATGAAGAGCAGGCCCAGGAAGTATTAAAGCTTGTGGATCGTCTTGAACAGGACGAGGATACCCAAAAGGTTTTTCATAACCTCAAGTAATCAACAGACCAGATAAAAGATGATTGTTTTTGGCTGAATACCCTGTTATTCGGCCATCATCTCAATGACCATGGCTACAATATCCTCGGTATTGGGCTTAGAGAAATAATCCCCGTCACTTCCGTAACCAGGCCGATGAGGCTGTGAACAAAGGACACGCGGTGAAGCATCCAGCCATCTGTATCCGCCCTGCTTGTCCATGACTTCAGAGAACATGAAAGATGTTGCACCACCGGGGACATCCTCATCTACAAATAAAATTCGGTTTGTCTTTTCCAGCGACTTTACAATGTGATGGTTGGTATCAAATGGAATGAGTGTTTGTACATCAATCACCTCAGCTTCAACTCCCGTCATGGCCAATACTGCTGCAGCTTCGAGTACAATCCTTAGGGTAGATCCGTAAGAAACAAGGGTGATGGCATCCCCTTCGCGGACTGTTTCAGGCATGCCCAATGGAAGCTTGTATGCCAGGAGATCAGTGGGGAGTTTTTCTTTCAAACGGTATCCGTTTAGGCATTCCACCACCACTCCAGGTGTTTTGCCATCCAACAAAGTATTGTAAAATCCTACCGCCTGCACCATGCTGCGGGGAACACAGAAATGGAATCCTTTGAGGGCATTGATCATGAGGCCCATGGGTGAACCGCTGTGCCAAATTCCTTCCAGCCTATGGCCACGGCTCCTCACAATCAACGGAGCAATCTGCCTGCCTGCTGAACGGTAATGCAAGGTGGCGGCGTCATCGCTCATTACCTGCAAACCATACAGTAGATAATCAAGGTATTGTATCTCAGCAATGGGCCTCAGGCCACGCATGGACAATCCTACCCCTTGGCCGATGATGGTAAGTTCTCTGATGCCGGTATCGAATATTCTTTCTGATCCGTACTTCTGTTGCAAGCCAGCAAATCCCTGGTTTACATCACCTATCTTTCCCAGGTCTTCTCCAAATGCCACCACGGTTGGGTTGGCATCAAATAGCTCATCGAAATACCTGTTCAGGATTTCATAGCCATTGATCATTGCAGCATCCTCAGAAAAAGATGGCAGCGGAAGTGCTGATGGCAAAGTTTTGAGGGCGTTGTCAACGTATAATTTTGAATTATACAAAAGTTTGTTTTCCTCTTGAAGCTGTTGATAGTAGGCAAGGACAGGAGCCGTCAAGTCTTTGTCTGCGGCGAGGAGGATGGTCCGCTGGAGGGCCACCATGATATCTCGCCTGAAAGGCAGGCTGTTGTCAGACAACTCCTGGTAAACGGCATTCAAGTGGTCGGAACCGATCCTGGAAACAACCTCTCCAATGAGGGCAAGTGTTTTCTGTTTCTGCTCTTGTATAGGGCTGTCGTATAATTTCCAACTGGCAAGCCTGCATTCATTCACATAAACCCTGGAACTGTCTTCCAGCGATTCAATCTCTTCAGTTGAAGCCAGCCCATTTTCAATGATCCAGGTGCGCATCTGTGCCAAACAATCCCATTGGCGCTCCCATTGCAGGCGCTCTGGAGATTTATACCTTTCATGACTTCCTGATGTTGAGTGCCCTTGGGGCTGGGTCAGTTCCTCAACATGAAAAAGTACAGGGATATGTTCTTTTCGTGCTATGCTAATACCCTCTTCAAATACCTCACAGAGCTGGGCATAATCCCAACCCTTTACCTTGTATATCAGCATACCATTGGTGCCTCTTGATTTTTCAAACCCAGAGAGGGCATCTGAAATGGAGGCTTTGACGGTTTGAAATTCTTTGGGCACCGAGATTCCATAGCCATCATCCCAAACAAAAACGGCCAGGGGAACCTGGGATACAGCAGCAGCATTCATGGTTTCCCAGAAATGTCCTTCGCTGGTGGAAGCATCTCCTATTGTACAGAAACAGACTTCGTTTCCATTGTTGGAAAAACTTGTCATGTTCTCCAGGACAGGAGTATGTCGGTATACTTTTGAGGCATAGGCCAAGCCAAGTGCCCTTGGCAAATGACCGGCAGTGGGTGCAAGACCAGAGGATAGGTTCTTGCTCTTTGTAAAATTGATGAAATTGTCATGCTCATCGAGGAAAGGCGTACAAAAATGACAATTCATTTGTCGACCCGCACTATGAGGATCATGTTCAGGATTTGGATCTGCATAGAGCTGAGAAAAAAACTGACCCAAAGTAGCGGCGCCTGTAGCCAATGCAAAGGTCTGATCTCTGTAATATCCAGCATAAAAATCGCCATGCTTGAAAAACTTTGCCATGGCCACCTGGGGCACTTCTTTACCATCTCCAAAAATTCCAAACTTGGCCTTCCCGGTAAGGACTTCTTTTCTGCCGAGCAGGCTGGCTTGGCGGCTTTGAAATGCAATGGTATAATCGCTGATGACAGTCTTTCTGAACGCTTCAAATGAGAGTTCATCAGCCAGCTGTTGTTCAGTAATTGCTGCGTCTTGCATGCGACAAAACTAACCAATTTTGTTAATATAAAATCAAAGCAAAGCACATGGGGACAAACCACAAATATCTGGGCAAAACCTGCTGAAAAGGATAAAAAAAAGCGGCTGGTTATTGACCAGCCGCCTTAGGAATTACTAAAAAATTATTTATTTCTTCACCGCTTTATCAAAGTCTGCGGCAGGAACTACCTCGCCGGCAATTTTAAGTTCGAATGGAGCATCTACACCTTTGATCTTTACAAAAACTGTTTTTTCGAAAGGTCCAGGAGCAGCAGCGTTAAAACCGGCCTTGATTTTGTCTGTCTTTGCAGCCATCACCGGCTGTTGAGGCCAGGTTGGGGTTGTACATCCACATGAAGCAGAGGCGGTTTCAATGATGACTGGAGCACTGGCAATATTGCTGAACTCAAAATCATGGGTTACAGGAACACCTTGCTTGATCTTGCCAAAATTGTGGCGAATTTCTTTGAATTTAACCATGTCTTCCGCTTTCTTGGCACTATTTTGTGCAACTGCAAAGAAACCAGTTGCCAAGACCATGAGCGTAATCATTATTTTTTTCATTGTTTCTTGATTTATTTTGTTGTGTAAAATTAATGCTTTTTTCCGGTTCCTAAAACTTGGCAGCTTTAAGGAATGCAATGCTTTTGTTAAAAGGGGCTGGCTGTTCAGGTGTTTTCCAGACATTCCCCTTGATGATTACCATGGTCGTCATCCCTTCTCCGTACATCAAGGTAATGGTCTTCTCAAAATATCCAGGCGCTGCTGAATTGTAACCCACTTTGATGATGGATGTTCCGCCAGGAGCAATGGGTTCCCTGCTCCACGCAGGTGTGGTACAACCACAGGAAGCTTGTACATTGTCAATCACCAATGGTAAACTATCAAGGTTGGTTACTTGGAAATCATGAAATACAGGCTTCCCCTGCATGATTTTCCCGAAATCAAACGTGGTTTCTTTTACAGCAATCTTATCCTTTTTTTTGCCAGCATCGAGGTTTTGCGCAAACAACATCGCCGGAAAAGAAAGGACAAAAAGAAAAACCAAAATTGAAATCTGTTTAAACATGGTATGTCGATAACGTAAATCAAATTTACGTATTGTTGTCTTTGAAACCAATTTACTTAAATTTACAGCATGTTAAAACCATCTACCAGAGGGGACCAAATGCCCGCTTCACCCATCAGGAAACTTGTGCCATTTGCAGAAGAAGCCAAAAAAAGAGGAATAAAAGTGCATCACCTCAATATTGGTCAACCTGATATTGAAACCCCACCCTCTGTGATGGATGCAGTCCGGCAGGCAGACATCAAGGTATTGGCCTACAGCCATAGTGCTGGCAATGAATCCTACCGAAAAAAGCTGGTCAGCTACTACCAAAAAGTAGGCATCAGATTGGACGCAGCTGAAATCATCATCACAACGGGAGGCAGCGAGGCCATTGTGTTTGGCATGATGTCCTGCCTGGATGAAGGGGATGAAATCATCATTCCTGAACCTTTTTATGCCAACTACAATGGATTTGCAGTGATGGCAGG
>JBJOOI010000072.1:0-7026 GCA_046051375.1 Bacteroidota bacterium
GGTCTCCATAAATTTCTCATTGCTGATTCTCCAGGCTGCACCCACTGATGGGAAATAACCCCATTGGTAGTTTGCACCAAATACAGATGAACCATCGCGACGGATAGAACCTTGCAAAAGGTACTTATCACCAAAATTATAATTCACACGGGCAAAATCAGATATCAATCTTTTCTCACCAACTCCTCCTGCCAACCTGATCCTGTAATTTGAAATGGCATAAGGGTTACCCAAAGAGAGATTGTTGTATCCGGTAAAATCAGTGATAAAGTTTGTGCTGGAAGACTGAATTCCATCTCCTGAAGTTGTGTTCAGCCATGAAAAACCAAGAACAGCATTGAGGCTGTGATCCCCGATTTTTTTATTCCATCCAAGATACGTTTCAAGGTTGTTTTGCTTGTCAGTGTAAGAACTTCTAAATGCAGAACCATTGACACCAAACAAACTGCTTGCAATCAGGGTTGCACCAGAAAACCCAGGGTCAGGATTGCTGTAGAACTGTGCAGGTGAATACTGGCCATAATAGCTGTTGTAAAAAGCTGATCCTGTATTGGTGGTACTTTGATGAGATACAAGCAAATTGTATGTCAGGTCAAAGGGCAATTTAACCTCAGTGGTCAAACTTGCAACCAGGTTATTGGTGATGTTATCATCCTTGGCATTTTCAATAAGTCCCAATGGATTAAAATACCCCGGGATGTTAAAGTTCTCGAACCAGGATCCGTTTGTATTGTAGACCGGAGATACAGGAAGATGGCTTGAGACCTGCTCTAGAACTGTGTTCTGCAATGGAACAAGTGTTGCATTTGTATTTGAGTTTGTTACGTTCAAATTAAACTTGACCTTGTCATTGAGGGCCATTTGCTCAATATTCAACCTGGCAATCATCCGCTCCTGGTTGCTGCTGAGCATGATACCCTCACGGTTCACATAGTTGATGCTGGCAGAATATGAACCATGGTCACCACCACCACTGAATGAAAGGTTGTGGTTGTGAGACAATGCACTTGGTCTCTGTACGGCAGTTTGCCAATCGGTATCTGCACCAAGGTCATCAAGAGGGTTATAAGAAAGCCCTTGAGATTTGATGTAATCCCTGTGCTGTTGTGCATTCATCAAGTTAAGTTTGCTGCTGACTTTCTCAATGCCTACAAACCCATTGTAAGCAACCTGTGTTTGTCCTTTGCGTCCTTTTTTGGTGGTAATCATGATTACACCTGATGCGGCCCTGTTACCATAAATAGCGGTAGCAGCAGCATCTTTCAACACATCAATGGATGCAATGTCTTCAGGAGCCACCAAAGCAATGTCGGCACCAGGAACTCCATCGATTACAAAGAATGGATTGCCTGGGCTGTTGATGGTGGATGCACCACGAAGGATGATGGCCGCACGACGATTGGGATCACCATTGGCAGTAATGTTCAAGCCTGGTACCTTTCCCTGTAGCAATCGACCTACATCCGTAATTGGACCGCGATTCATGTCTTCCGGCCTGATGGTAGTGATCGCAGAAGTCAATGCCTTACGGCTTGCCTTTCCATAACCGACCACAACAACATCACTCAACTGTGCAGCAGCAGTCTGCATAGAAACATTGATCACATTGGATGCGCCTACAGTCTTCTCTACATCTGCAAATGAGATATTGGTGAAAACAAGCACGTCACCTTGTCTGGCGCGGATGCTGAATGATCCGTTTGCTGCTGTGACTGTACTGTTTGCTGACTTCTTGTTGGAAATGGTCACACCTGAAAGCGGTTGACCATTGTTGTCCGTCACTTTACCCGTGACATCTTTCTGGGCCTGTTGTGCAAGTGAAATACTTGCTTGCACGAGTACCGCAAATAGCAGTAAAATTTTTCTCATTATGGCATTTTTGGTTATAGATAATACCGCCATCAGTTGATGACAGAAGAACAAATTATACTTTTTTTGATTTATACATCAAATTGGAATACATAATTTACGCAATCGTTCCCGAAATCTGCAGGACTTATAATCACTACCAAAAGCCTATCAAACAGGAATCGAAGCCCTGAATAAAACTCCCTCATTTTTCTTTTTCTCCAGGTGAAAAGTACCCCCAAACAGATCACAGCGATTGACAATATTTTTAATCCGGAGATTCGATGACAGGGGATGAATATTTAGTTTTTTATCATCACAAAACACTTCCAGCAACATAAAATCATTGCTGCTTTCAAGATGAATGGTTGCCAATGTTGCGGCAGACTCATGCACAATGGTATGCAGACATTCCTGTGTGGCCCTCAGGATCGTCAACTCATGATCCTTATTCTTTTTCTTACTGGGGAAAAAGTGGCTATGGTCAAAAGAGATGGAGATGGTTTTTGCTTTATTCAAGCGATTGACCAGATCTGTTATAAGGTCTGTCAGAGGAATTTGGGTCAGTGAATCAGGATTGATGTCATTGCAGATCTTGTTGACTTCATCAACTGCCGTGTACATGATTTGTTTTACTTTTTCTGTAAACTCTCCCAATGCCTTGTCCATCACCGGTAAAAACTCAAGCATCATCCTGCCTGCAGTAAGGATTTGATTGACATTTTCGTGCAAGACATTGGCAATCTCTTTCCTGTCCATTTCAGTTCTCTCAATGACAGCCCTTACAATTTGTTTGTTTTGCTGTTCGTGGAGCGTGGCAATCTTTTCTTGCAGCTCCTTTGTGGTAGTGATATCAACATGTGTTCCAACCAGTAGAACAGGCTTTCCTGCTGTATCCTTTTCAACAATCACCCCCCTGTCCAACACCCAGTGCATCTTTCCCTTATCATCAAAAATCCTGTATTCAATGGCATGACGCTGCTGCTTGATGTTCTTGTATGCAAGATCATTTTCCTTCAGCAAATGGCGGTCATCCGGGTGGGTGCGTTCCCACCAGATGTTTTCAGCCTGGGTAGCGTTGAGCCCATCAGGTATAAATCCAACAAATGGATTGAATTTTGAAGAGAACCAAGTGAGTCCTGTCCTGAAATCGTGCGACCAGGCACTGTCGCCCAGACTGCTCATGATTTCCCGAACACGACCATAATCATTGGGAAAAGGCAAATCATCATTGATTGACGGAAGCGTAGTTTTGCCCTTGGTTTTTGTAGTAGGTGTTTTGGAAGTCATAATTGTTGCATGTGCAATATAACTACTATTTAAGGTAGCATAACTACTAATCTGCAACAATTAGAGACAAAATTGTTTACTTGTTATCGTTGAACACTTTGAGTGCTTCTTCGTCCTTGTACTGAAGAATCAGTGATTTCAATTGTTCTTTTAGGTTGGCAATCAGCCCCTTCATCTTCGGATCATCAATCAAGTTATGGAGTTCTTGCCGATCATTTTTAAGATCGAACAGTTCCCAGCTATCATAAGGACCATAAAAGCGGATCAATTTATAGCGTTCCGTACGGACACCAAAATGAGGAGCAACATGATGTGGCTGGGGAAATTCATAATAATGATAAAACATGGCCTTTCTCCAGTCTTTCGTATCGGGTTTTTGCGCCAGCAATGGGGCAAAACTTTTCCCCTGGATGTCTTCGGGAACCTTTGCGCCTGCCATGTCAATGATGCTTGGGGCAAAATCAATGTTGACCACCATGCCATCCACAACAGTGCCTGGTTTCACCTTTCCGGGATATTTCATCACAAATGGCGTACGCAAGCTTTCCTCATACATGAAGCGCTTGTCGAACCAGCCATGTTCTCCCATATAAAAACCCTGGTCTGATGTATAAATGACGATGGTGTTTTCTGAAAGTCCTGCTGAATCCAGGTAATTCAAAATCCTGCCAATATTCCTGTCCATGGATCGGGCTGTAGCAAGATAGTCCCTGAGATAGCGTTGGTATTTCCATTTGAGCAGGGCAACACTATCATCCTTTACCTTGTTGTATTCAAGCTCGGCCTTGTCGTAATAATTTTTGTAAACGGCTTTCTCTTCTGCTGTCATCCTTCCAAACATACCCGGCCTAGTATAATCTACCCCCATTTTGAGGTCATCACGCAATACCATGGTTTTGTCAATCGTCATGTCCTGGTCTGCTGCTGCTCTTCTTCCCTTGTAATCATCATTGAAGTTGGCAGGAAAAGCAAATTCCTTGTTTTCAAACTCTGCAAGGTCTTGGGGGTCAGGCATCCAGTTCCGGTGTGTGGCCTTTTCTCCTACTACCATGAAAAATGGTTTCTGCTTGTCCCGGCCATCCAACCACTCCAAAGCAAAGTCACTGATCAGGTTGGTAACATATCCCTTGTGCCTCACTGTGTCCTTGTTCATGTGCACAAAATCTGGCTGAAAATAGTTCCCCTGGTCTGGCAATACCCGCCAAAAATCAAAGCCGCCGGGCAAGGTATTGAGGTGCCATTTGCCAATCCAGGCCGTCTGGTAATTGTACTGCGAAAGCACCCGTTGGATCTGTTGTTGGTTTGAATCAAATGCACGACGGGGACTGTTGTCACGCAAACCATTGATATGGCTGTATTTGCCTGTCAGCAGAACTGCCCGACTCGGAGCACAGATGGAATTGGTGACAAATACGTTCTTGAACAAGGCCCCTTCTTTGGCAATCCTGTCAATGTTAGGGGTTTGCATCAATTTGCTGCCATAAGCACTGATGGCTTGCTCTGTATGATCATCCGAAAAAATAACCAGGATATTGGGCCTCTTCTCCTGCGCAGTTGACACCAAAGACACAAGACAGAATGCGACACTGCAAAGAACTGAAGATGCTTTATTCATTACTTGCATTGATGGGTAAGAAAATAGATCAATAAGGCGAGTTATACCTTCCAATCTTTCTGCGGTAAGTGGGAAGGTATTTTTTATACATGAAAGACAGTTCTACTGATTTGTAGTTCACTGAACCTGTTTTTGAAGGAGTAGCACTCACATCATAACTCAAGCCAAACTGGAAACCATTGAATGAATATCCAACATATGGGGTAATTGCGTCATTTACCCTGTAGTAAAAGCCCAGGTTGACCATCCTAACCTTGTTTTCTTCAAAACCACTTTGACCATGTTGAATACCCATGATTGCCCCCAGTGAAGTAACCGACATGCCATCCTGAATGAGGTGCAATGCGCTAAAATTTGCACTGATGATATCATTGATGGCGGTTCCAAAATCTGCATGGGCACTATACCTTGGAGAAATCTTTTTTGTAGGATCATTCAGCAGGCTCCGCTTGGTTTTTATAAACCGATATCCGGAAATACCAATATTCAAAAAAGAAAACTCAGCATCATAGGTGTACAATAGTCCTGCTGTTGCTGAAGTGAATGAAGTTGAATTTCCGAGATTCATTTCTGTAATAGGCAATGCCTGATTGAACCCTGAGCTTGAAAGTTGCTGGTCGAAGGTCAAGCCGCCAAGATCAACCCTGGTGCTGTTGTTGACCACACCCAAAGCAACAGAAATACCATTGCCATTGTCATCCAGGGCCTGGTGGTAGCTTGCATTGAGGTTGATAAAATTGCTTTTGTACAATCCATCCATGGCCTTTTCAGAGAGCACCATTCCTCCCAGTCCAAAATAGCTCTGGTCTTCGAGGGTTCTCAATTTACCATCAATCGAAATGGTTTGTGTACTGTAAGGTGATATGTTTCCTATCCATTGTCTCCTGATGTTGCTCACCGCCCTCCAGTCTGCATCACTGGATCCTGCCAGGGCAGGATTGACAGAAAGCGGAGATGCAATGAACTGAGAAAAATTCGGTTCTTGTGCATGCAAAGCAACAGGCAGGGATGCCATCAAGGCAAACCCAATGCAAATAAATCTTGTAAACTGAATTGATTTTTTCATGTCATCGCATTAACAATACGCTACCAGTTTGTTGAACCTTGTTTCCATTGATATCAATGCCCTCTGCAACCCATAAATATGCGTCCATGGGCTGCGCCTTACCAAAGCTTTGGCCGTTCCATCCTTCTGCAGTTGTTCGGGTTTCGTAAAGCTGTTTCCCGAATTTATTGAAAATCCTCATGTAGGTCAAAGACTTCATTCCTGCAATGTATGGATAGAGAACATCATTCACGCCATCTCCGTTGGGAGTGAAAGACTTGGGCACAAAAATATTCACAAGCGCTGAATCAAATACCAGGACCTTGATGGTATCCACAGTAATACATCCTGCAGGTGAGGTCATTTTAATATAATACGACTGCGTTTGATTATAGGTGAAAACAGGATTGTTTATTCTGTAAAAATTCAGCCCCCATGAAGGTTGCCAATCGTAAGCATAATTGATTCCCTCAAATGTTCTTGCCTTCAGTTGAATAGGCCTTGCCGAGTTGGTGCTCACCGTTTCCAGTTTTGCAGCACGGATGGGCTCTGCAATCATGATCAGGCTGTCCTTTGATATGGAATAGGTACAGGAAGGAACACTGGCAGAAAGGGTGATTTTTTTCAATCCGCCTCTCTTGAACATGGTTGTTGCATTGTACAGTTTAGAAGAGTCTTCGCCGTTGAAATTCCATTTCCAGCTGATGTTTCTTACTGATGAAGTATCAGAATAATTCAGGAATTGTTTGGTGACATTGATACAGTTGATCGGGTCATTGGAAAATGAAATATCAAATGTTTTCAGGTCTGCCATCTTGATGCTATTAACGGTCATGTTGCTACAGCCCAATGAATCGGTCACCATAGCGGTATAGGTACCCTGCATATAAGCATTGAAATTGACACTGTTGGCATTGTTGATCAGGGTATCATTCCTGTACCACTGGTAAAGCCTGGCCAATGGTGTTATGACCATGGGCTGGAATTGTCCAATACAGATAAGGGTTCCATTGGGTGCACTGATCGTATTCAATGGCAGTTTGTTCAGTCGCTGAACAATGCTGGCCACACCATTGGAGGAAGAGGTGGTATCGCTTGAGCAAAACGCATCACTTACATTCATGATGGTAAAGCGGTATACGGAATCTTTGGGGAGACTGGATTGAACAAAAATTGAATTGGGTTTTGAGAAGCCCCCTACCTGTGTAAGGAATCCATCCTTGTTATC
>JBJOOI010000073.1:0-7001 GCA_046051375.1 Bacteroidota bacterium
ATTCAGGGTCCAGATGCGCATGGGCTCAGGAAAATTATAGTTCGCGGGGTAGGCCAAAAAGGCGGCGCCGCCATAATCATTGCCGGGCAGTTCTCCCTGGACGATGCACCATTTGGCCCTGGTGCCATCGGTATCTTTTCTTGTCTTGCCTTCAGACGTCAGCACTTCACAATTGGTATTGTTCCAGTACTCCGTGGTTCTCCATCCCATGCCGGCGTAGCGGTATTCAAGAATATGAAAAGGACTTTCGGTAGCACAGTTCATTTGAGAGGTGATGTCAACAATATAATAATCCTTGTCCTTCTCGGGTTGATAGACCCTGATGGTTTGCAATTCATTAAGGGCCACTTTTTCGCCACCGCCTTTTTTCAAAACAACGTGCTCATGCAAGGCCTGGATTTCAGAAAAAACTGGGCCTTCCGTTTTGGAAACCAGTTTCGCAAAACGCACGGTTCCCTGCTTGGATTTGAGGTTCCAGAAATCCACCGTGTCCTTTTCAAATGCCACATGTGTCCAGGGGTTCCAGATGCCATAGTGATGGTAATGATCGGGTGCCTGAATCCTTGTAAGCTCCTGTCCATGGGGCGTCCAGAGTGGATGGATAAAGCCGCTGCGCTTGAAAGCTGTATCAATTTTTGCAGGGGGATAGACCGTTGCGTCGTTGTAGCGCAGGAGATTCTTGTTGCCGGCATTGAAGGTGATATCGGTAACAGTTTTGATTGCCTTTATATAGTTGAATGGGGATGGAGCAGCCTGCGCAAGCACATAGCTAAACTCCGTTTTCCCCATGGGATTGATCAGCCAGTGCATAGCCCGATGTCCCTCCTGCCTGATCTGGAAAGGAATGGGTAACTGTTTTTTTCCTTGCACTTCAAACAGTGCCAGAGCAGAATCTGCAACATGACTGAACTCGTCAAGGTTGATGCTGACCGGCACGCCAACAAGATTGTTTGTCTTGTCTAATTTGATATTGAAGGAAGCGATCTGTTGTGCCCTGGTTTGTGCAAAGCATATGCAAGCAACAAGAAAAATGGGAATGATTTTCTTCATGGCAAAGTTTATGCCAATAAAGCTAATGAATTATTGGCTTGCAGTTGCTGTTGTAGAAAAGCTTTAAACGTTGAATTATAGGGATTCCAACGAATCCAAATAACGATCCGCATTGTCCAAATGCATTTGCCTTTTTTGCTCAGCCATTTTGTCAAAGGTTTTGATGAGCATGCCCAGGCGAGGATTTTGCAAAAAGAAATCACGGTGTACATGCATGAAACGCCAAAACAGTCCATCCCAAACAGTTTGCCAATCGCCCTTCGGATAGTCACTCATTTTCATCAGGTAATTGCTGCCACTGATATAGGGTTTTGTAGACATCAACCCACCATCTGCAAACTGGCTCATGCCATACACGTTAGGCACCATCACCCAATCATAGGCATCAATGAACATTTCCATGAACCAGCGGTACACTTCATTGGGATCAAATTCGCAAAGCAGCATAAAATTTCCCAACACCATCAGCCTTTCAATGTGATGGCAATAGCCCGTCTCCAAAATCTTTTTGATGGTGCTGTCAATCGGTTCAATGCCAGTGGTACCGTTCCAGAATGAAGCAGGAATTTTTCGGGTAAAGCCCCAGTAGTTGCGTGTCCTTTCTTCACTGCCCTTGAGTTCATAGACCGCACGGATGAATTCTCTCCAACCCAGGATTTGCCTGATGAATCCTTCCAGGGAATTGATGGGAATATCATTTTCCTTGGCATAGGCCAGGGCTTCATCAATTACATATGTAGGAGTCAACAAGCCGACATTGAGCATCGGCGTGAGCACTCCATGGTGAAGAAAAATTTCTTTTGTAACGATCGCATCTTCATAGGCACCAAATTCTGCAAACCGCGTAGCGAAAAATGTTTTCAGCCATTGTTTGCTGTCGGTAAAATTGGTTGGATAGATGAACTGAGGATTGATGCTTCCATAATTATCCGGGAAGTATTGGCCTACATATTGAGCAGCCTCTTCATGCAATTGATTGGACGCTAAAAAATGAACAGATGGAGGCGTTTTGCCCTTAGGATATTTCAAGCGGTTTTCGTCATCAAAAGTCCATTTTCCACCCATTGGAATTTTGTCAGCCTCCATCAAAATATTCCTTTGCTGGCGATGGTGCTTGTAAAAATCCGTCTGGAACATTCTTTTTCTGCCAGAAAAAAATTTGGTGTTTTCTTCAGACGTCAACAGAAAAAGAGGAGAGTTGTTTTTATGAGCCTCTACACCATGTTGAGCGCAAGCCTTCTGCATGCGCTGTTCCAGCCATTGATCGGTTGTTTCGATGTATTCAAAACTGTCAATGCCAATGGATTTCAGATGGGGAATCAATTTCCTGATATCAGACAAAGGATTGAACGCATCGATGTACTCAACTTTTATGTTGAGCGAAAGCAAATGAATTTGATAGGCTTTCATGCTGGCGCGATGAAAGAAAATTTTCTGTTGGTGAAAATTATATTGTTTGAAAAAAAGCCATTCTTCAACCAGGTAAATGGTATCAGCTTTTTCAATCAAGGGATTGTGCTCGAAGAGTTGGTGCGGAAAAAGAATGCCTGTCCTCATGTCTGATCGTGTTGGAATTTAACCAACATATAGAACTACAAATGGTTGCCCTCAGCGTTATTTTGTTTTGCTTTTTGAAGCGCTTCTGCCGGAGGTATTGACATGCTTGCTCAAAATTCTTTTGCCTTCCAATTTGACCGCAGTAGTTTTTTTGAAACCCCAGACAACATCGCTGGCTGCTTTTCTGGTAGCCTCAATGTCTACGATGGGGCTGGGATAGTCTTTGCCAATCACAACCTGGTAAAAATCCTGTTCCATCGCACTCATTTTCCAAGGCTCGTGTATGAGCGCGGGAGGAACATTTTTCAAGGCAGGGATCCATTGTTTGATGAATACGCCTTCTGCATCATGGTCTTCTGAATTTTTGATCGGGTTGTAGATGCGGATGGTATTGATGCCGGTAACACCCGACTGCATTTGCAGTTGGGGATAGTGGATACCCGGTTCGTAATCCAAGAACTGCCTTGCCAAGAAATGAAGGTCTCGCCAGTCTTGCCAGAGGTTGAACACAAAAAAAGAAACCACCATGGCCCTCATCCTGAAATTGATATAGCCTGTTTCAACCAGACAACGCATGCAGGCATCCACAATCGGAACGCCCGTATTGCCTTCCTGCCAGGCCCTGATATAAGCCTCGTTCCTGGGTTTGACAACGGTATTGTAAGCGGAATTGATGTTCTCAAACTCCATCCGGCACTCGTCTTCAAATTTCTGCATGAAGTGACAATGCCAATGCAAGCGCGAGATGAAATTTGAAAGCGCCCTTTTGTTGCTGGCCTGCGCATAGTGCTGGGCTGTGTGCTGAAATACCATCCGCATGCTGATGTTGCCATAACTGAGGTAGGGCGAAATCCTGCTGCAACCTTTCCGGCTCAATGCTGGCTTGGAAATGTATTTTGAATAGTTGACGTATCGCTCCGATAAAAAACTCTTCAGGTATTTCCAGGCAAGGGTCTCGCCACCCTGTTGAAAAGAGGGATGCGGTGTGCGGATTTCAGCACCAAGCTCAGGGCCCTTGATGCTCTCATAGAAAGCTGAATCCAACATCACAGTGTTGAGGCCTTGCAGGTCAATTGTTTTGGCTGGCTGCAGCATGGTTTCTTTCCAACGCTGTTGCCAATCTTTTCTGGACTTCAGTTTTCTGATCACCCCATTGTGTCGGGATTCTGTCCAGGCAATATCATGGTTGGAACAAAACTCCTTCACAGCAAGGTCTCTGTCGTAAGTTATTTTGTTTCCGATTTCCTGGTGCGAAAAAATCGCCTTGATGGTATACTGCTGCTGAAGCGTTTCAAAAATGGTTAGCACTTCCTGGTGAAAAAAATGGATGCGTGCGTTTACGCTATCCAGCCTGGACTGCATGTCTTGCAAGGATTGGTAAACAAAACGCCAGTGACGGGTATCGCTGTCATCATAGTTCATCACCGAAGGTTCAAAACAGTAGACCAGCAAAATAGGCAAGCCCTGCGCTTGTGCCAAGGCAAGTGGTTCATGGTCTGTGAGCCGCAAATCACGCTTGAACCAAACAATGGCAATGTCTTGTTTTCGGGGTTTGCTGTTGCTCATTCACTTGCGGTATTGCTGGTACAACAGTTTCTCGATTTTTTTCCAGTAAGCAAAAAACGATGGAAAGTAACCGGTTAGCTGGCTGGCCATCCAGTCTCTGGAATCTTCTGTTCCCTTATACCCAATGTTCAAGGGATGCTCCTTGAAATAAATTTCTTGTGGGTTGTGCTCTTGGCAAAACTGATCAAAGGATCCAACATAAACCTGAACATTCGGAATGTTCTTGCTCAGGGCCAGCATGAAATCCATGCAGCGCTCGCTTATCGGATAGTTGTTGAAAAATTCCGGCTCCAATAACAAAATGCGGTTGCCCTCTTCGCCCGCATGCCAGATTGGATCGAGGTTGTAGTAATTGTAAACAAAGGTCGGGAGATCTTGGTCTATTTGAAGTGGAGCAGCCTCTGGCAGGATGGTTTTCAAGGATGCCTGTTGCGTGTCCATCAATTGTGCCGGACAATCCGGTGCTTCAAATCCATCGTAAGGCTTGTCCAGAAAAGTATTGAACTGGTTTGTATTGGTATACTTGTTGATGTTCTCCTGGTTGGCGTAATATTTTTTCGAACTGTTGGCACCAGCCACCCATTGCCAGCTGCAGGCATTGCTTGCCCAATCTCCATCCAGGAGATGGTAATACATCCAGCGGGCAGGGTGCAACCAATGCGATTGGGCGATGTTGCACACCACCGAAGCTGTGTACATCCTGCAATGGTTGTGCATATAGCCAGTTTCATAGAGTTGGCTTATCGCGGTATCAATTCCCTCAATCCCAGTACTGGCATCGAGGATGGCTGAAGAAATTGCATGGTTGCTGACTGGCTCCTGCGGATGCTTGATGTCTTGGTTCAGGTTTTTCACCTGGCCCACCCGCTGAAAATAATCCCTCCAGCAAAGCTCTTTCACGAAAGACTCAATCTGGGGAATTTTATACCCCTTCGCCATCACATGATCAAGCACCCGCTTCGTGCTGATTACCCCCCGGGAAATATAGGGAGACAGATAACTGACATCACCATCCACAAAATTCCTGGTTTTGCCGTACTTCAGCGGGTCGATGGCATCAATGCGCTCAAGAATAGTTGTATAATCGGTGGCAAAGCCGGGTTGCATTGAGTGTTTGATTGAAATAAGTGATGAAGAAGCAAGAATCAACTTTTATAACATCAAACAAACTCAGTTGTTCAGCTTCTGGTGTTTTGTGTTGAGCACGCGGATGTAGTCCTCTTTCAATTGTTCAGACAAAAAACTTTGTTGAATCCAATCAATCCAGGTTGGCAGAACTGCATCAAACCGCTTATAAATGGCGCCGAGTGATTTGTCATTAATTTTGAGTGAATGAGCCAGCTGATTAAAATCATCTCGATTCAGCTTACTCTTTTTTCCATTGATCGTTAATGCGGATTCTTCATTGTCTTCGGGCATCACAATGGCCGTGTTCAACAAGTCATAAGCGGGCGAGAATTCATACTCTCCCAAGTCATTTTCAATGAGCGAGAAATTTTTTAGGTGCATGTCTGCATTTCCGGTGAGGTAGCAAAACAGTACCAATTCAAACAGGCGTTGTGCCTCAAAACCTTTGTTGAACGTAAAGGCCTGTGTGAGTTTCCCGATTTTTTCGATAGACCCTCTGTATTTGTGTTCTGTAAGGTTCTCACTCAATTGACAAAAATCTTCCACTGCAATTTTTGCACCTTTGTTTCTGTCAAAACGCTTTGTAATATAGGCCAATTCCCCTGACTTCAAGCGAATCAACCCATGCTTTGCTGTTTGTATTTTTACCAACGCTGCCAGGTGCATGGTTAGGTCCTCATTCTCCGGAAGCTGCTTAAATTGTGTAGAAGGTGGCTTTAAAATGTATTCCCCATGCAATCCTACAATGGTCAACCGTGAAGGTTCATTTTTGTGTTTCCTAACATTCAGTGACAATTTGGGTTGTACACCCGTTACCGCTTTGCTTTGGATAATGATTTGTTTGGCCAACTCTTCTAGTTGCTGCAAATCAAACTCTATGACAGGCGGTTCTGCAGTGCCAAATAATTTTTTTGCACATGCAGGATGAAAATCCATTTGATCCTTCTCTAAAGTTTGATAGCAATATAAACAGTTGCTCATGCGTCTATTTCTTTGGATATGACAGATACACAACCAATGCTGTCCTTGCACAAGGACAGCAACAAACCAAATCGGTCATTCGCATTGATTTTCCAATTGGTTACGGCAATATTCAATAACCAACCTTCAGGAATCAAGCCATCAAAAAAAGGAAACAGTATTTTACTGGTGAACTCTTTTTGCTGCAATGGTAAGGTCAGGCTTACTGGTTTTGAATCTGCAGTTGCCAAATACTCCGCATTGTATTGGAAGATAAAGGCCTCATCAGTTTCCCGGATTTCGCCTGCCAATCTATTTTTGTGATACACTTGAGCCTGCCTCATGATTCAGTTTTTTGAATAACCCCAATTTCACTGCCAAACAAGGCCAATACCTGATTCACTTTATCCACCCGAACCGATTCTTTTCCTTTTTCCAATTCTCTCACAAAGCGAAGCCCAACTCCAGCCCTTTCAGCCAGTTCAGGCTGGGTAAGCTTTAGTTGCTTTCTTTTATTTTTAATGAAGGTTGAGATTTTTTCAGTCATTTTATACCCTTATGGGTACAAATATAGATATTTACCCAGTTTCGTACCTTAAAGGGTATAAATATTAACAAAAAATGGTGATTATACCCTTGAAGGTATACTCCTTTTTGACGGAGTTAGATCAACTTCCGAGTTTGGCCGCTTTTTACTTCCGAGTTTGGCTAGAGCAACCGGGAACAATCCTTACAAAATT
>JBJOOI010000074.1:0-6985 GCA_046051375.1 Bacteroidota bacterium
GACTGCTGATTTTGCATTGGATGTTGAAGCGGCCATCGATTATTTAAAAACAAGAAAAGAAATTGACAAAAAGAAAATTGGATTAATTGGGCACAGTGAAGGAGGCCTGATAGCGCCAATGGTGGCCAGTCAATCAAAAGATGTAGCCTATATTGTGTTATTGGCAGGCACAGGGATTCCTGGCGACCAATTGCTTTTGTTGCAGCAGAAATTGGTGGGGAAAGCATCTGGAATCAGCGATGCAGACTTGCAAAAAAATGAGGCAAGCAACAGAGCTGCATTTGACATTGTAAAAAAATCAAAAAGCCCTGAACAATTGACTTCCGACTTGACAAAATATATTGCGCAAGTTGTAACAGAAAATCCATCTGCTGCAAAACCAGCAGGAATGAGTAATGAGGATTTTATAAAATTACAAGTCACACAAATTACCAGTCCCTGGATGCAGTATTTTATCAAATACGATCCTGCTCCAGCGCTTCAGAAAGTCAAATGTCCGGTTTTGGCACTCAACGGGGAAAAGGATTTACAAGTACCCCCAAAAGAAAATCTTGGAGCAATTAAAACCGCTTTGACAAAAGGGGGAAACAAGAAGGCAACAATCATCGAATTACCAAACCTGAATCATTTGTTCCAAGAATGCAAAACAGGTTCTCCAACAGAGTATGCAAACATTGAACAAACAATTTCACCAACTGCTTTGATCGAAATAGTAAACTGGTTGCGCGCCCAAACCATGAAATGATCTACCAGCCATGCTTCTGGCTAATGATCATTCATGAATCAGCATCAATTGGATTTGATCCTTGATTTTTCTTCATCTGATGCACCTGTTTGACGTGCACTAAGTGCTTTTCCTTTCGCAAAGCGATAAGAGAAAGCAAGGGTAGTCACCCGGCTGTCCAATATGCTTCTCCAGTTGGCAGTGGCATTGGCAATATTCCTGATATCGCCACCGGGTTTATTGGTGAAGAAAAGGTCGGTAATATTCAAGCGCAATGCGCCTTTGCCTTTCATGATCTTTTGTGAAAATCCGGCCCTCATTTGCCATACCGGAATCGTGAGGAACTGTGCAACCAGTACACTGGTTTGATAGGAACCTGCCAGTTCTGCAGATAATTTTTTGGTGATGGTAAACTGATTGGTAGGACCAATGTACCAGTAATACCTTCGTTCATCCAGTATTTGTCCGTAAACAACAGATTTGTAGTACATGTTTCTTAGTTCTGAATAAAGAATGAAGGTCCACCAAGTAGTGGGTTGTAGCGTGGCATTAACATTAAGGCCGAAAGAAATTTGTTTTGCAAAATTACCTGGTCTGCTATAATAAATATTTCCACGTTGCTCATTGGTTTCCATGATCACATTATCTGTTATGCTGTAATCAAAACTGGTAGTGATTTTATTTTTGAACGTATGGGACAATTCAGCATAATAAGCCAGTGTGGGTTGCAAAAAAGGATTACCCCCATAATAGGTAAACCGATCCAGTGGATAGGAGAATGGATTTAAGTCCTGGTAGTTGGGGCGTTCTATTCTTCGGCCCAATGAAAACATCAACTGGTTATTTTGTAATGTATCAAATTTATATTGCAGATAAAGGGTAGGGAATAAATTGCTGTAGTTGCGAACAAACGAGGAGTCTTTGATAACAGGATTTCCCAATTGTCTGCCGCGTATATTGGTATTTTCAATCCGCATGCCTGTTTGTATGGATAGCTTTTTGCCCTCTTTGGCATAGCTTAAGTAGGCAGCATTGATATTTTCATCATACAAAAATTTATTGCTGAACTCAAAGTTGGGGACCTTGATATTGTTGAAGATGTCAAAAACAGACGCTGTATTATCTGTTTTTACCAAACTGAATTTTACACCAGCTTCCAGCTTTGCGTTTCCTTTCAGTGGACTGAGGTAATCCGTTTTAAATGTCTGAATGCGCAACGCAGCTGGTAACAACGATTGCAAGGTAGATTTGCTGCTGAGTATGTTGGATGGATTGAAATTGAAGCTTTCAAGTTTTTGCGTAATATCTGCATTGTAATACAAGTAGTCGGCATTGGCCGATAGTTCACTGCCTTTGTTGTTGATTTTGTATGTATAGTTAAGGTTGATGCTTCCGTTTTGCCATTTCCTGTCGCTGGGGTTGGTTGCCAATACCGATGAGTCAACTTGATTACTTTTGTTCAAGACCTTTGATCTGTTTACCACGGGCGAGAAATTTCTGTTTTCAAACCCAGAAAGCACAAGGCCTGCTGTAGATTTCTTACTGATGTAATAGTCTGCACCAATTTTCAGGTTCAGTCCTTCACCCTCTTTTTTGATATACGAGTTTTGGGTAAAGGCTGAGCTTTTGATGCCTGTTGGCGTGAAATAGTTTCTATTGATGGTGAGGTCCTGGTATGAATGGTTTTGATTCCAGCTCAAATTGGAATAAACATTGATTTTGTTGATTCGATAGTTGATGTTGAAGCTGTTATTGGTCCTGTGGTACCTGCCTTGTCCATAGCCCAGGCTAAGACTTCCGTTGAAGCCCTTTAACATGTTTTTTTTCAACTTTATGTTGATGATTCCTGCATTGCCTGCGGCATCATACTTTGCCGGAGGATTGCTCATGAGCTCAACGATTTCTATTGATCCTGCGGGAAGGGAACGCAGGTAGTTGGCCAGGTCCTGTGCTGGCAGGAAGCTGGGTTTGTCGTCAATAAACACCATCACTCCCTGCTTCCCCTTGAAGGATATATTTCCATCAGCATCGACCTGGAGGCCCGGTGCTTTTTCAAGCACTTCCAGCGCATTTCCACCAGCGTTTCCGATAATGGCATCGGGATTCAACACCAGTCGGTCAATTTTTCGTTCAATAAATTGTTTTTTACCCGTAACCGTAATTTCCGTCAAATCCTTTGAAGCAGCCAACAAGGATATCGTTTCAATTTGCAGCTGTTGATTGGCTCCGATTGTAAAGGGTTTTGTATAAAAACGGACGTAACCCACATGGGAAATACTCAGCAAATAACTACCAGCCAGAACATTTGAGTAAACAAAACTGCCATTGGCTTCGCACAAATTTGTTTTCACCACGCTGGAATCAGCTGCCTTTATCAAACTGACTATCGCACCTGTGACTTCTCCTCCAGCCTTTACATTGCCCGTTATCGTTGATTGCTGGGCGAACAAGTGCAAAGAAATAAAAAGGGTGATTGATGTAAAAATGAATTTCATGCTGATTTTTTGACCCTAAGCTGAAACAAGAAACATGCCATGTTGGCAAGTAATTGTTGCATTAAGCCCCGCAAATTATGCTATACAGAATGAATGCTTGTTGGATTTATATGAATGGTAAATGATGCTTATACAGGCTGGAAGCACCATCTTATACCTTTCTAAGCGATATTGAAAAATATAAGTAAATTGAAGAAGAGAAAATTTTAATTTCATTTACTTATGTGTAAGATTTGGTATCATAAACTGCATTCATTTAGAAATGCATATTTGGTTTCGCTCATCATCATACAACTGTGCTTTTCAATGGCATTGCAAGCACAAAATCGCCCCAATGTCATCTTCATTCTTACTGATCAATGGAGATCTACTGCTTTTGGTTTTGCAGGCGATACCCAAGTAAAAACGCCCTACATAGACCAATTCTCAAAAGAGTCTGTTGTCTTCAAGAATTGTGTTTCTGTTATGCCCATTTGCACTCCCTACAGGGCTGCGTTGATGACCGGAAGATTTCCGACTTCCACAGGAATGTTCATGAATGATCTTTATATGCCGGAAAAGGAATTGTGCATGGCTGAAATATTTAAAAAGCAAGGTTATGCCACTGCTTTTTATGGGAAGTGGCATCTTGACGGACACGGGCGGCTGAACAATGTGGAACCCTTCAGAAGGCAGGGATTTGAATACTGGAAAGGCATCGAATGTACACATGACTATAACAAAATGCCCTATTTTGAAAACAATGATCTGAAGGTTAAATACTGGGACAAATACTCAGCTTTCGCTATTGTGGATGATGCGGCAATCTACCTTGAACAGGCGTCAAAAAGCGATAATCCCTTTTTGCTTTTTCTTTCCATTGAATCACCTCATTTTTCCCAGCACACTGCACCCCAGCAATACCAGGACATGTATCCCAAAGAAAAACTGGTGTTGAGCCCCAATGTGATCGACAATAAATTTCCCAATATTAGGGAAAATCTTAAACAGTATTATGCACATTGCACCGCAACCGATAAGGCTATTGGCGATTTAATAAACAAAATCAAGTCCTTGGGTTTATATGATAACTCTATCATTATTTTAACAGCTGATCATGGAGAAATGATGGGATCACATGGTGTCAGGCCACACGAAAAGCAGATTTCCTGGGATGAGTCGGTCAAAACGCCTTTTTTGATCCGCTATCCTGGAATCGGAAACAATGCCGGTAAGCTGACTCAAACCCCTATCACCACACCAGATGTATTGCCTACCATCTTGTCATTGGCAGGTCTTTCGATACCGAAGACCATTGAAGGAAGGAATATTTCTTCAGTGATAAAAAACCCCACCAAAGCAAATAACAGGGCAGTCTTGTACATGAATGTATATCCCACTGCTCCAACTCCATTTTCAGAATACAGGGCCATCAAGACCAATCGTTACACCTATGTAAAAACCCCTGACAAACCATTGATGTTGTTTGATCATGTTGCCGATTCTTTGGAACTCAACAATCTCATAGACAACAGTAATTACGCCCGGGTAAAGAAAAAAATGGATCGCTTGATGCAAAAGGAACTGAAGGCAATAGGCGACGAGAATTTCAAACCATCCGAGTATTATCTCAATAAATTTGGTTTAACGGAAATGGGTATCAAGCGTGGAGACATTATCAATACCTCAGGCAATCTTGGAAAGGTTTATACACCCAAATCTGATTAAATGAAAGGACCCTGCAACGCATCTTTTATTGTATTGTCCCTGCTCACTTTGTTTTCATTAAAAGGTTTTTCTTCCCATCCTCCTTTGAGTGGTATCAAAAAGGGGAAAGCAAGACCCAATATCCTGATTATTACGGTTGATGACTTGACCTACAATTCAGTAGGGGCATTTGGATCTACAATACCGGGAATTACTCCTAACATTGATGCACTTGCCAGGAGAGGAATGCGGTTTAATCGTGGCTTCATCAATACTGCCGTTTGCCAACCTTCGCGCCAAACAATACTAACAGGACTTTATCCCCATAACAATGGCTCTGAAGGGTTAGAACCCATGAGCATCGATGTAGTAACCCTTCCGGAAAAATTAAAAAAAGCAGGATATACCAACGGAGTACTTGGAAAGGAAATTCATTATCAACCCATGGAAAAATTTCATTGGGATTATATTCCCTTTGTCACCGAAAAAGATTCAACATGGAGAAGGGGAAACGGGAGAATTCCTTCTCTTTTTTACGATTATGCCATGACATTCTTTAAGATGTCACAAAAAAACAATGAACCTTTTTTTCTGGTAGCCAACTCCCAGGATCCACACAGGCCATTTGCAGGGACGGAAGAAGACCTGCAATCGTTTGAGTATAATCCTCTCGGCCAAACCCGTCAATTTCAACCTGATGAAATTGACGTGCCCGCATTTTTACCTGATATACCGGACGTCAGAAAGGAAATGGCACAGTATTACAGTTCCGTTTACAGGGCTGATCTTTCTATTGGTGCAATATTAAAAGCCTTATCCGAAAGCGGCATGGCTGATAATACACTAATCGTATTCATGAGTGACAATGGGTCAGCTTTTCCATACGGAAAATCTCAGTGCTATTATAACAGCAACAGAACGCCGCTTATTGTTGCATGGCCGGGTGTTGTTAAGCCTGGTACAGTTGATTCCACCCATGCAGTATCTGGCATCGATCTAATGCCTACCATTCTTGATGCTTTGCAGCTTCCTCAGGAAACAAATGTAGATGGGAAAAGTTATCTTCCCTTGTTATTGGGCAAAAAGCAAAAAAATAAAAATCACGTTTACACGACCTACTATCAGATTTTTGCCAAAATAAGGTATCCGATGAGAAGTGTTTTAAATGATCGCTTTAGCTATATATACAACTTCTGGGCTGATGGTAAAACCAGCATGACCGGAGATGCAACGGGAGGGCTGACCTGGAAAGCCATGCTTGCTGCGGCCAAAACTGATGCTGCTATTGCCGCGCGCGTGAATTTCTACAAGTATAGAACACCAGAAGAACTTTACGATTATAAAAATGACCCCGATGCACTTCGTAACCTGATCGATGATCCAGTGTATCAACAGGAAATAAAAAAGCTGCGAAAAGAAATGCTTAAGCTAATGATCAAGTACAAGGATCCTGCCTATGAAGCATACCGGGACAGAAACAAAAAAGATGTCATCACTGACTTTATGAAACTGCAAAAAGAAAAAGCCAAAAACACAGGAAAGAACATTTTGTTTTAAAATGTGTCTTCCAACTTCAGTTTCTCAAGCAACACTTCACCCAACTGCTTGGTCATTTTGTTTACAATCCTGGCGTAACAAAAGCAATCTTGGATGCAGTCAAATGTGAAACCAATTTATTTTTCAATCCATTGATCGCATCTTTGTACTTTTTTTCTTTGATCAGATTGTATTTTTCTCCGGGATCTGATTTTAGATCAGAAAAAACCTCCCTTGGAAATTCACCATGCTTATCATCAAGCTGGTATTTATAGCGGCCACTATGGATCAGGTATCCCAACTGACTTTCAATGAAAATTTCAGTTCGCCAATTGTTTACTTTTTTCTCATTCAGCAATGGCACCAAAGACTTTCCATGAAGCCCTTTGGGCGGCTGTATCTGTGCAAGTTCACAAAGTGTAGGAAAAATATCCAGCCCGTTGCTGACCAGGTTTTGGTTATCGACTTTCCCTTTGTTTTTCAATCCAGCATAAGAAATGATAAACGGCACCCTTGCTGATTCCTCATAAAATACAGTTTTGTG
>JBJOOI010000075.1:0-10385 GCA_046051375.1 Bacteroidota bacterium
CTATTTCATGCACCGCACATTCATTTAAGGGATTCCATTGCCTTTTTCACAGATCCGTGCTTGATCAACAAATCCTTTGACGCTTCGTAAGATTCAATGGATGCCTTGTCCATCAGCATCTTAACTCCCCTATCAATCAGCTTGTCATTGGTGAGCTGCATGTTGACCATCTTGTTATCTTCTACCCTGCCCAATTGTATCATCAATGCAGTGGAAATCATGTTCAGGACCAGCTTCTGTGCTGTTCCGCTTTTCATCCTGGTGCTACCTGTAACAAACTCTGGACCTACCACTACCTCAATGGCGTGATCGGCGGCATCAGAAACCGGAGCATTTGCATTGCAAGAGATGGAGCCTGTGAGGATATTGTTGGCTCTGCAGGCTTTCAATCCGCCAATCACATAAGGTGTTGTTCCACTTGCCGCAATGCCAATCACGGTATCTTTTTCATTGATACCATGAGCTGAAAGGTCTATCCAGGCCTGATCCTTGCTGTCTTCCGCAAATTCAACTGCATTGAACATGGCATTTTTTCCACCAGCAATAATGCCAACCACCAGTTCATGAGGCACGCCAAATGTTGGTGGGCATTCAGAGGCGTCTACCACACCCAACCTGCCGCTGGTTCCTGCCCCAATGTAAAATAGCCTTCCGCCAGCGAGCATGCGGTCTGCAGTAGCTTCTACCAAAGCCTTGATCTGTGGAATGGATTTGGCTACAGCTTCCGGCACACGCTTGTCTTCTGTATTGATATTTTCAAGCAATTCCAGCACAGACATTTTTTCAAGGTGCCTGTAATGTGAATCCTGCTCCGTTGTTCTACCGTTCATGCTTTTGCCTTAATGTTTTTTGTGATAGTCCACCAAACCGTCCATGGGTTGCTTGATGACAACCCCCAGCTTGAATCCGAAATCATGACAAAGTTCGGCAATTTTGTCCTTGAAATAAAAAGCAATGCTGCCAACAAAATGAATCGGCGTTGTAAACCGCTGTGGATAAGATCCAAGGTGCTGTTCAAAGAAATCCCTCAGACCGTCTTCGATGATATTTTCGATGATGAAATGCCCTCTGTGCATGGACAGGAATATTGTAAAGCTTGCGAGGTAGCGGTTGGCAAAAGGCTCCTTGTAAACCTTCTGGAGGATCTCGTTTTTATCGGTCTTGAAATGGTCCTTGAATGATTTCATCAATGGGGCATCAAAGGTACCGTAGAGGAAATGCTGAACCACCTTGCGGCCCAGGTAGGCACCACTTCCCTCATCCCCCAAAATATAGCCCAGGCCGGGTGAATTCAGCAGGATTTTTTTTCCATTGAAAGCGCAAGAATTCGATCCTGTACCGAGGATGCAGGCTATGCCGGGCTTGTTACCACAGGTGGCAATGGCAGCCCCCATGAGATCATGGGTTACATGAACAGCTATATCGGGAAAAATATCTTCAAGTGCTTTTTTGACAATGTTGGCATTGGCCTTAGTCTTGCAACCAGTTCCGTAATAATGGATTGAAACGATTTCTTTCTTCAGCAGGGTTTTTTCAAGAGGGTTTCGCGGATCTGAACACGGTCCATGTGGTAAGGACTGAGGCCTATGGTAAAAAAGGACTTGAAACTTCCCTTGCCGACCAGTCTCCATTCTGTTTTCGTTGCTCCACTATCCGCTATCAGTTTTAATCCATCCATAATTCAGGTTAATTCAGGAACTTTGCAAAATTACAATTGAAAGAACAACATGAGCAACAGGAAGATCAACGCAGCTACTCCCATCCTATTTTCAATTGCCGTAGTATTGGGCATGTTCATCGGCTACAAATTACGCAGCAATATGCCAATGACGAAAAGTTTTTTGACTTCGCCAGGCAGCAATACACTGAACGAAGTGATGCAACTGATCAAACAGCGTTATGTTGACAAGGTAAATGTTGACTCCGCTTCTTCCAATGCCATCAATGGTTTGGTCAACACACTTGACCCACATTCAGTTTACATCCCAATAGCTGAATTGACGGAAGTGAATGAGGGCCTGGAAGGCCAGTTTTATGGAATTGGCATTGAATTCAATATTTTCAATGATACGGTTCATATTCTTTCTGTGCTTGACAATGGGCCTGCCAAAAATGCCGGCCTTGTAGTTGGCGACAGGATCCTTGCTGTAAATGACAGCGTGGCGACTGGCCTGAAAAACAGTGATCAACTGAAAAAATGGGTCAAGGGACCAGCCGGATCTGCGGTGAACATCAGGTTGATGCACGAAGGCAAAATCATCAATAAAAACGTTGTTCGTGGGAGCATTCCAATCACCTCTATGGATGCTTCTTACATGATTGATAAGGACAAAGGCTATATCAGGCTGAACCGTTTTTCCAACAACACGTACAAAGAGTTCATTGAAGCCCTGGAAAAACTGAAGGCTGCGGGAATGACATCATTGGTGCTTGACCTGCGCGACAATGGTGGCGGCATTCTTGAGGAAGCCATCGACATCATCGACGAATTCATTGGAGGTGAAAAACTGATCGTGTACACCGAAGGGGTTAACAGTCCCAAAAAAGAATACAAGGCAAAGCGCTCAGGTCTTTTTGAAACGGGAAAGCTGGTGGTATTGATGAACGAGGGTTCTGCATCGGCTTCTGAAGTGATTGCAGGTGCCCTGCAAGACCATGACAGGGCCACGATTGTGGGCAGAAGAAGTTTTGGCAAGGGGCTTGTTCAGGAACAATATGCCTTGTCGGATGGTTCAGCGATCAGGCTTACCATAGCCAGGTATTTCACCCCACTGGGAAGGAGCATTCAAAAGCCTTATGATGAGGGGAATGAGGCCTACGAAATGGAGGTGATGAACAGGTTTCACCAAGCTGGCCAGAAAAAAATTGTCAGTACAAAATACCAGCGCAAGCCGGTAAAAACAGCCAATGGAAAAACCCTTTATGGAGGCGGCGGCATTACGCCAGACCTCACTATTGAAATTGACCCCTTGCTGTTTGACACGGGTTTTAACAGGATTTATTTCAACAACATCATCGGCAATTTTTCCTACCGCTATTTCATGGCCAACAAAAGCAATATATCCTCTTATAAGGATGTTGTTGCATACAGCAGCCAATTCAACCTTGATGACAAGGTGCTTGTTCAATTGGTGGATTTTGCCCAGCAACAGGGTGTAAAAGTTTTGCTGAATGCACCTGCTTCCCAAAACCGTGTCAAGAACATAATCAAAGCCATGGTGGCAAGGCTTGCCTGGGGTGAATCAACTTATTTCCAGGTCTTGAATCAACAGGATGAAACCTTTATGAGGGCGATGGAAACCATCAACAAATAGGATCAGGCGCTGATGATGTAAATCTGTGAACTGCAGACCCCTTTCTTGAACATGGCATTGATATTGGAAATGATGCCTGTGAACACGGCTGGAATCAACCGCATGCTGCCTGTCTTGTATTTTTCACTCAAGAGGCTAACATAAAAAGCATCGTACCACATGGGTTTTATGGCCTTGACCTTCATGGAGTGCAAGTTTTGACAAGCTGTCCGGACTAAAATGATGCAGGTGACGAGGCACATCATAGGCGGCCCAATCTGCAGCGTAATGCCTGGCATCAAAGGATGTATGGTTGGGCACAGCCACTATCAATATACCATCCTGTTTGAGGATTCTTTTTACATGATCCAACGTACCATGGAGGTCGTGCACATGTTCCAACACATGCCACATGGTTACCACATCGAAGGCATTTTCTGGCAAAGAAGCAAGTTGATCAGGATTGCTGATGACAGATGCAGTGAGTTCAGCTGCCTTGGAAGCAGCTCCGGGATCCGGTTCCATGCCCTGCACCTGCCATCCTGCCGATTTCATTTCCACCAGAAATGCACCGGTACCACAACCATAATCAAGCAGCTGGCCGGTTTTACGGCGGCTGTAATGGGTAACGAGCTTTCTTTTAGAGGCTACTGCTTGTTTTCTGATCAACTGATAAATGGTATTGAAAAGACCTTTCTTGCTGTCGGTATGAGAGATGTATGCATCTGATTGATAATACCGACCAATCTGATCCGGGGCTGGCGGATGGGCGGTGTACCTGAATCCGCAAGAAGTACATTCAACAACCTCAAAATTTTCTGAAGAAACGGTAAAATCCTTGACCGTCAACAGCTTGCTGTATTCTTTATGATTGCAAACAGGGCAGAACATGGTGCGTTAATTTAAATTAGATAACCCTGTAAGTTTCCTTCGGAGTGATGAAATTCAGTGGGTTGTATCTTGATGCGCGTAAATCAAAACTTCCAAACATGAAACGACTCACCAATAAGAGTGCAGCGATCAAAACCATTGCCATTGCAGCTTTTTGCCATTTTTTATTGACAGCATCAGCGCGTTGTTCTTCAAAAAAGACCTCCATGTCTGTATTGGTTTTCTCATCCTCGCCTACTTTGATGGAAATTTCAGCATCTGGCCTTAATACATGAGTATAATGAACAGGATGAAAAAAATCGGTTGTTGCATTCTTGGGTGTGAAGCCAATTTCGCCTTCATCAGAAACTGAAAAAGTCCCCACATCCATCCATTCCAATTTTCGCTCAGCCACCAGACGGGTTGTCAATTCCTCCCCGAGCAACTTCAATGCATCGTCTACTCCCTCACTGTTCAATCCAGACAATCTGGCAATATAACTGGATTGTTCAGGAGTTGAATCGCTGTTATTGGTTTTGAATTTTATGTCTTGAACAGGTGGGAACAATTGTTTGTTGGAGAAATCAACAACGGCTGGGATGCGCACCATGGACAGGGAACCCAATCCGGGGATGGATACATTCCCACTCAATGAGAAGTATCGGTAAAGCAGACTGGGAAGTTCAACATTTTGCATGCTGAGGGTCATTTGGCTTTGGTGAATGAATACCGAAGACCTGCGATGAAATTGAAACCAAAGGAGTCGTATTGGTTCCATCGCTGGTATTGGATGTTGGCAATATTATTCAAATCAACCCATAATGCCCATTTTTTATTCATTTTATAATCCACACCGAGGTTAATATCTGCCGCATCCTTCAACCTTTTCTCAGGCATTCCTGGAGACCTTGCCAGGGCTCCACGCCACAAGTCTGCATTGACACGGGTTGTGAGGCCCTTGAATGGCTTCCAGAACAAACCAAACTTGAGTTCCAGGGGAAGAAGTCCATATGCCGCTGAATAGGTTTCCTGGTTTTGGAAAGCATAAACATTGATGGAAGACCTGAATTCCATCTCAGGGGTGAAGGTATAATTGACCTCTCCGGCAAGATGAATAGCCTTCAATTGTGCTTCGTTCAACACTTTCATTTCCTTTCCGGAACCTTCTGCATTGAGAAAAAGAGGCAAATCATTGAAAACTGTATATCCTCCATTGAACTTGAGTTGCAGCCCTTTTGGACTCAACCACTCAACGCCTGCATAATAATCAGTCTGTTGAAATATGGTGAGTGAATCGGGGGAAATAAGGAAAGGATTGATTGCATACAATTTGTGCAACGAATTGATATCCAATTTGTTTACAACTCCTGCCTTAAGCTTCAATCCAGTTTCTCCCATCAGATAGTCCAGCTGTAAATTGGGTACAAACTTGATTTTGTTGGATTTCAATACAGGAATAATAGACCCTTTAACATTGAAAGATGAAGGGCTGTATTCAAAAGATAAGGGGACCTGAACCAAGGCTGCTGATTGGCTTGTTTGAGTCCCGTTTTTCAGGCTGGCCAATTGGGCATCTACTGCAATGCCTGCTTTCAATGTTTCATTGATTTTATAATAAATGGGAAAAGCCAATGTTAAGGCAAATTCCGATTGTGCCCTGCTGGCAGTTAAAAAGTCAGCCCTGATTTCTGGCATCAAGGTCATTGAACCATTTTCGCCAGAGAGGTGGTCGTATTTTGCACCAAGGTGAAAATTATTGAAATTTTGTCGGAGATCTGCTACAGGTATACTGGTGTTTCGGGCATGGTCAAAGCCATACAGCCGGTAACCCTGCCTGTCATATCCTGCATAAACACGGGCAATCCGGTTTTCTGCAATGGTATTTTTATAGCCCAGGTTCAGTGAAGAGTGCGCATATTGCTGGTCTTCCAATTTTCCTATAGAAGAAATATGGTCTGCATTGGCGGTAAATTGCTCTTTTGATTTACGGCTGGTAAATCCAAGGGATGCAAACGGTGTGGAAAGATTTCCGAACCCAAGTTTTGCGTAAACATCTTCATTGTCTTGCTGTTTTTCGTTGGCATGAAATGAAAGCGGCTTGATGACAAAAGAACTCATGGGTGTAGTAAACTGTATCGGAACTGTTGGGTAGGTCAGTTTATAGGCAGTAGTGTCTTTGGGTGGGGCTTCTGCCTGAAATTCCAACTTACCCGTTTTTACAATACTGGGCTTGAAGCTGGACGTAATACTGATTTCTTCTTTTTTACTGCGCTTGTCTTGTGCAGCAACGTTTTTACTGCTAACAATGAGCAAAAAGCAGAGAACAGGTAGAAAGACCTGATACAAATGATTTGATCTCATATTATTTTTTTAGACCGGTTTTTTCAGCAAGTTCTACTGCCTTCAATTTCTCTGAGGCTTCCAGTTTCAGTTCGGCAATGGAACAGTTTTCTACTACACTTTTCAATGTGGCCTTGGCATTGAAAAAATCTTTTTGCTCCAGGAAAATATCACCCAGCAACATGTAAGACCGGGTGATCCAAAACTCATAAGATCCTGAGTTTTCGATGGATACAAGGGCTGCTTTTTCGGCGGCATCCCAATTGCCCAATTTGAAAGCATTCATCGCTATTTGGTGCCTTGCTTCAGCTGCCAAAGAGGATTGGCTGTTGACCACCACCTTGTTGAAAGAAGCAGTTGAAATATCAAACTTGTTTTCAGCTTGTGCGGCATATCCCAAAACAATTTCTGCAAAGGATTGATCGTCTTGGTTGGCAGCTGTATTGCTGATAAGTGCATTGGAGGCGTCGCGTCCTTGCAACCATTGACTCAAATGATAGTACGACCTTACTTCTCCCCTGAGCGATTCTATCAACAGATCTGTCTTGGTGGTGAGCCTGGACAGTTGACTGAATTGTGTCAGTGCTTTAGCATAATCTTTCAGCTCAAAGAAATAAAGTTTACCCGCCATCCTCAAGGCTTTTTCCTGGTACTTGCTGGTTCCTTTTGATGCCAGCTGATCATACAACTGGGCTGCTGCCTTCCAGTCCTTTTCTTTCAAAAGCAATTCGCCTTTGTAATTCAATACCTCTGCAATGAACAGACCATTGGGGAACTTTCGCATGTATTCATCCAAAGCATTCAGGGATGCCTGGGGTTTGCCATCGGCATAAGTGGTTTGCACATACCTGAAAAGCAGTGAATCTTTCTGGATCTGGTCCATTGATTTTCCACCCGCTTCCAAAAATTGCTGGTATTCATCAATGCGCCCATTGTCTACATAAAGGCTTTGTGCACTTTCAATGGCTTCTGCGGCTTGCGCTGAAGCAGGATAGTCCTTGACCAGGGTCTTGTATTGGGCGATGGCTTCTTCAATTTTATCAAGGTTATAATAGGCAATGCCCAGCTTGAGCAAGGAGGCCGGAATCATTTCATCATCTTTTTCTACCAAAGAAGGAATGCGCTTGAGGTAAGGAATGGCTTTTTCAAATTCTTCTTCAGCCATATGTGTATCGCCAAGCTCCATGGTGATGAGGGGAAGATAGGCTGATGATGAATATTGCTGTTCAGCTGCTTTGAGAAGCGCAATTTTATTCGCTGGAGACTTGATACCTTCTATGAGGGCAAGCTGGAAGGATGCATAATCGGCGCCCTCTCCTTTGCTGCTCTGTACACTGCTGTAAATAGATTTGGCTTTGCTGGTATTTTTCTCCATGAATGCACAGTCTGCTGCCCTCAACATGGCTTCCCCTTTGATTTCAGGAGCGATATTGCGTTTGCCCGTGTAGAGTTTTTCAAAAAATGGGGCAGCCTTTGCATAGGCTTCCATTTCAAAATACGCATACCCAATATTATAAAGCGCATTTTCCTCGTTGGCCTCTCCCATTGGCCTGATGGGCAGTTTGAGATAATCTTGCAGGAATTTGATGGCCGTTTCGTACTGCTCGTTGCGCATGGAGAGTTCCCCTCTCCAGAAAAGCGAGGGGGCATAGAAAGGAGTATTTTTAAACAAGGCAATCGATTCCATCATCTTGTCTGCAGCAGGATAATGGAGATCGTTGATGAGTTCTATTCCCCTTCCAAAAAAGATCCTTGGTGCAAGGGTTTTATAAGAAGCACTGAAGCTTCCGATGCGCTCCAGCAAAACCAGGGCCTGTCTGAAATTATTGGTTCGGGCATAGTAAGAAAGCAAAAGATCATTGGCCTCTTTGGCATACGTGGAAGAAGAATAATCATTGACAAAATTGCTGAGGCCTTGCAGTGCCTGGTCTTCAAAACCCATGTCCAATGAGAGTTTGGCAATCAGGAACCGGGCTGTTTCTTTTTTATCCGCACCGATATTTCCGGAAATACAATATTGAAAAGCACTTCTGGCATTGGCTCTTTCGTTCAGCTGCAAATAAGCATGGCCCAAAATATACATGGATTGCAAGGCAACAGTATCCTTGCCCGCAGAAAGGGGTTTGAGCTGTTCCACCGCCTTGGTGAATTTGCCAGTGAAATGGTAGCCAGAACCCAGCTCAAAGCGTTGAACTGGATTGAGCATGATGCCTGAAGAGATGGCTTTTTCATACAGCAAAACCGCACGCTGCTGATCGCCTTTGTTGAAATAAATCGATGCAAGCAATTGCAGCATCTCGCTGTTGTGCAAACCATCACCTGCTTTCAGGTAATTTTCTCCATAACTGATGGCCTTGGCATCCTGACCGTTTTCATGATAAATATAGGCAAGGTAGAATGGCACAGCCAATGCGTAACGGGGATCTTTTTCAATGGCCTGAAACCATTCGAGGGCTTCTTTGTATTGTCTTTCTGAAAAAGCCACAAAGCCCAGGTAATACTGAACATCTGCAGTGTAAGCAGAAGATCCTGCCTCCAGCAATTGTTTAAAATACGGCTTGGCGTTGTCAAATTTTTTCTGGGAAAAATAGGATACTCCTTTCTCAAAAGCCACCCTCTGGCTCTCCTCCTTGGAAAGATAGAGTTTGTCTGTCATTTCCAGGAAGCGGATGGTTTCAGGATACATGGCCAAACTGAAATGATAATGACCAAGGTGGTAAGCCAATTTAACCGCTGTTGAACGTTGCTCAGACTTGTTGACCATTGCGGTTGCAAGATCAACTGCGGTTGCATCATGTTGTATCACCCCTCCAGCAATCCTGATGTAAGTAAATTCTTCTAAATCATTCTTTGAAACAAGTTCTTTGCCTTCGTGTGAAGAAAGATAATCTTCTACAAAAATGGTTGCAGTCTGGTATTGGCCTTCATCAAAAAGTTGTCGGGCCTTTTTCAGCGCAAGCTGTGGGGAAGCGGTTGATAGGGTGGCTTGTCCTTGCAGGTGCAATGATACCATTACCAGCGTAAAAAACGAGAGCAACTGAATCAGTCTTGGGAATCGAAACATAAAAGGATAAGCTTTTTGTTCTGTTCAAAAATAACCTTTAAATCATGAGATCCGATCATTATTGTACCTTTGTCATGAAAGATTTAACTAAGATTTAAAGGGCTCATTCAATCTGTTGAAATGAAGAAATTGCTCAGCACGCATTACAATGCTTTTTCCTTTAACGCCGCCATGTTGGTGTTGCGTTTGGCCATGGGAATGCTCATGATGTCTCATGGGTATGATAAGCTTGTGCATTTCAATGAGAAAAAGGCTGTTTTTTACAATTTTTTAAGCCTGGGACCCTCTACATCACTGATGTTATGCATTTTTGCAGAGTTTTTTTGCGCCTTGTTTGTGGCGATTGGTTTATTCACCAGGCTTGTCTCCGTTCCGCTGGTGATTGTAATGTCTATCGCTGTGTTCAGTGTTCATAAAATGGACTTTTTTGACACTGGCGAACAAGCCAGTTTATACCTTGCGGGATATTTAGTTTTGCTATTGTGTGGACCCGGCAGAGCCAGTGTTGATGGCATTGCCAGTAAATAAATTTTTGATGACAAAAGGAGCGCATTCAATTGCCGCGGTCATCCTGACGATTGGGGATGAGCTGTTGATTGGACAAACCATTGACACCAACAGTGCCTGGATGGCGACTGTATTGAACCAGGCAGGGATTGCAGTGAAAAGGCGGGTCGCCGTTGGGGATGACTGGAATGAAATCTGGGAAGCCCTCACCGCAGAAGGAAAGGCTGCTGACATTGTGTTGATCACCGGTGGACTTGGGCCAACATCCGATGATATCACCAAGCCCTTGTTGTGTGAATTCTTTGGGGGCA
>JBJOOI010000076.1:0-6955 GCA_046051375.1 Bacteroidota bacterium
TTTTGCTTTTTTCCAGTTGAAGGATCCAGCCAATAAGCGGATTGTATTGGCTTTACCGGGAGTTGAGAAAGATCAATTGTAAAAGGTTTTCCTGTGAAAGAATACATCACCGCCATATTCTCAGATGCTGCAGCAGCAATCCTTTCATAGCGGTTGCCATTTTCAATAATTGCCGATTGCACCTGGCGCCAGCGGCTGGAACCAAACAATTGCATAAGAGAAAACAGGTATTGCATTTGCTTCGCGCCCGCGGAATAAAGCGCTGCCTCCCATGGCTGGTTCACCCCAAAATTGGCATCCTTGTCGCCCAGGTGATGAAACTGCATGACTGCATTTTCACCATAGGTAAAACCCGATGCACCAGCCAATACGCTCCAATAGGCATATCGCCGGATATCGTGGGCCGTCCAACGCCTGTCCAGGCTGTCGTGCAATCCATGGGGAATATTTTCATAAGAAGGCTCGCCATCCAGCGTTGGCTTGTGTGGCGCCAAAGCAATGTCTTTCACAACATGCATCCAGTTGTCTTCACCATAATGGTATTTGTCTTTTGCACTGGTATCCTGCGCATAACTCTTGTGACCACTTTG
Organism: Bacteroidota bacterium; assembly: GCA_046051375.1. Taxonomy (GTDB): domain Bacteria; phylum Bacteroidota; class Bacteroidia; order Chitinophagales; family Chitinophagaceae; genus Pollutibacter. The sequence goes on from JBJOOI010000076.1 coordinate 591, forward strand.
GAACATGTTGAAATCCAACCAGGGTGCGGCATGAAACCAATCACTGGAAGAATAACGGCCACGAGGATGATAAGTCATAAGATGCCTGGCATCATTTTGTTTGATGGTCTTGCCCATCAAATCCCAGAGATCCATTGCATCAGCAGGAGACACATCTCCTCCATTCAACCAGATGATGTTGTTCAGATGACCCAGGCGCTTTGAAATGAAATCTGCATAGGTCTTGATTTGAAAAGCAGTGGGCTTTCCAATCTTGATGTTACTGCCCCACATGGGTACCAGGGCCATTTGCATGTTTCTCTTGCCAGCTTCCCTGATGATGAACTCCACATGGTCCCAATAATCATATTGGTTCGCATCTTCAGGCTTGTTGCCTTCGGTTACAATCGGTTGCGCAATATCCAATTTTCGCAAAGCAGAATCACCATACACGTTGACGGTATTGGGCAAATCGTGTAATACCATCACCTGAATCAGATTGAACCCTTGCTTTTTCCTGGCATCCAAATACCTGATCGCATCTTCTCTTGTGCATTTCACAAACAACAACCAACCTGTATCACCCAACCAGAAAAAAGGTTTACCCGCTGATGTTTGAAACCCTTGTCCATCATGAGCAACCCTGATGATATCTGGCTGTGCTTGCGATTGCAGACAAAAAAAGAGGAAGGCGCTTAACAATATCTTTTTTCTTGACATGATTTTTTGTTGATCATTTACTGCTCACCCAAATGATGGCAGGCGATGTTGTGGGTTTGAATTGTGTTTTTATTCCACCTTGAACAGCATCGACTGTAGAAACAATTTTGCCAGTTCGCGGATCGATGCAACGTATGATGCATGGCGATGAAAAGCCTGTCAAATCAAGCTCCAACTCATTTTGCTGCTCAGCATAAAGGATGAGGTCCTTAATGCCCACCAACATTTTCTTTTCCTTTACAGGGATGGTATTGACAACTGCTTTTAGAAAACTGGTATCTGTCTCCTTGGGAAGCACAGGTAATGAACCACCGGCCATCAATACTGCCCAACCAAATTGCGGATAACTGTCTCCGGAATAAATAACCGTCTTATCAAATGCAGTGCGGTATTCATTCACAGCACGGTATACCTGATCAAAAGAAGAGCGAACAGGCTTTAACAACCGCGCATGTTGCCTTGGCGCGAGGTGCTGTCCGCCTTGCGGCGCATATGTCTTTCCATCCTGCTGATAATGCCAGTAACGGATATCAATGATGTCAACATTGGCAGCACGTTGGGCATTTTTCAATACGGCATCCTGCACATCCTTGGTTGTTCCCAGCGATACCAATGGATTGTACCTGTTCTTTTTTGTCCAGGCCTCAATGGCATCCATCCAGAAGTTCACAAAATGCAAAGGACCTGTGTATTCAGCACCGATAGACTGGATGACATTCTTGTTCAATTTGAATTGATCAAGACATTTGTTGATGTAGGCAAGATGCAATTGCTTTCTTGCTTCATTGGAAATGTCATAGAACTGCTCGTCCATGAAAAGGCGTTTGTCTCCTGCATAGGGCACTGGCTCAGGAAATCCGGTATTGTTGATGTTGTTGGCTGTTCTCCATGGAAAATCAGCATAATGCGCTCCTGCTTCTATGATGTTGTGTTGGAAATAATTTTGATGGATGAGCAGCAGGGATTGTTGATCGGCCAATGATGCAAACTGAGCAAGACGATCCCAATACCATTTATTGTATTGCGTGAGATCATATTTGCTCAGTCCATCCCATGCCAATCCTTTTCCTGTTCTTGCAAAAGGCAGCTCATAAAAAGGCGGCCATACCTCACCATCCATTCTTCGGATGCGTTCATGGTCATCGCGGCGTCGGTCGTACCACAATCCATAATTATGGTCCAGCACTGCTGTATTGGACTGTTTCATTTCTGCTACCACCTCTTCCAAATAATCTGTCAAACCTTTGCCATACCTCCCGGGAACATACCGGGTGATGTGCGGTTTTGCTTTAACAAGGTCTTGGGGAGAAACACCGCCATTCCACCAGGGCACTTCCATCCTTCCACCGATGATGAGTTGACCATTGTCATTCAACCAACCGTTGGTGATACGGATCTTGGAAGAAAATTGGTCAGCGCTTTTTGAAGGCTTGTAAACGAATGGAATGGCCTGCCCCTTTTCATAGACCAAGGGCTTCATCTTTTTTACAGCATCAATCCAATCGATCAACTGCAGTGGCGGCTGAACAGCTTGTCGGGAGAGCATTGCAGCCACTTCTACAGACGGGCTGCTGGACGCCTCAGACTCCTTGGGTAACAACATCGCACGATCTGACATGTCCTTCCCCAACCGCATGGAAAGTTGTGCATAGAAAAGACTTCTGGGGTTGATGTGTTCATTTGAACTCTCCCAATAGCCATTGCCAGCAAATTGTGCCCAATTGCCAAAAGCATGGTTGTTTGCCCCTGGTGGTGCATAACAATCCATCCTGGCTGCTGAACATTGCCAAAATACGCTGTTGGCAGCAGACCATCCTGCCCCATTCCCATCCAGACCACGATCTCCCATGCGCAATGCATTCCCATCTACCATAACATTGTCAAACAAGACTCCGCTTGCCCAACTGTCGATTGTTCCACTGAATGAATAAGGCATGCTTGAATAACATTGCACAAAAGCATTCGGACCTGGCGCACAAAAACCTACTGAGAAATCATGATAACCATTCTCTGCATAACAACGTTGAAAAAGGGTTTGCTGACCGGAGGTGGTAAATGAATACCTGCGTTGTCCACCGATTTCGGCAATAGGTTCTTTTGAAATGCAATCTTCCACGGTTATTCTTCTTGCAGTGGATTGAACCGCTACTGCGGCTCCTGCAAAATGTTTAAAACTGATGCGCCTCACCCATCCATCTTCCATGTTTTCCATGTTGATGGCATTCCAGCAATGGTCCTCATCTTTGGGATTGCCAGGTGCGTATACAGAGACCATGGTAAGGTTTTCAACGCCAATGTTGCTTATGCGCCCTTGCCAGTCATATTTGCTGATAAAGGCTCCGCCATAACTGCTGTCAATGGCTGTTGTCAAAGCATGATCAATGGTGATAATGTTTCCATTGATGGCAGTGATTTTTCTCTCAAAAAAAATATCGCGTTCTCCTGGTTTCCATCCAGTGGCAGTAACCCCTCCACCAAAATGATCTGCGCCCAATAACTTGATCCATGCCAAAGTAGAGGGTCTTCGGATGGTTACTTCATCGCCAACAGAGAATCCTTCAGCCTGCTCAAGAGTAAACTGGGTTAGGCCTACACCAACATAGGCATCCAGGACCTTGGTTTCGGTGGCAGACTGCTTGTCATTTTTTCCCTTGATGTTGATGAGCGGCTCCCGGTCAATGCCCTCACCAACAAGTACAGTTCCATTGCTACCTGCCATTACAATACCAGAAGAATGAATACGAATACTTTTCTTGAGATGATAGGTTCCAGCCTGCAAGAGTACCGTTCCACGAAAACCATTTTTATCCAATGGCAGCTGCGAAACAGCATCAATGGCAGCTTGTATATATGCTGCATCATCCTGCTTGCCCGGAGAGAGCAGGATCTTTATCTGAGGAGATGTGATCGCTGCATTAGAGGCCTTATACCCGGCATAGGAAAAATCGACAATCCGATTTCCCATTGCATCCGGAGTATATTTCAGGCTGCCGTTTTGAAATTGAACCGGGCTGGGTGGGGGCAACTTTTTCTGTGCAAAAGTTGATGATACCATGCTGATCAATAGCAGGATGGTCTGCAGCTTCAAGAGGCAGACACCATTCAGATGCTGTTTTCTATTGATCAAGTTTTGCATAGACCATTATTTCTTCTTGGGCTGCACTGGCGCTACCGTGGTAACATCCACCAAACTGTTGAGGTACTCTTCAATATTTGAATACCCATCCTTGTCCCTGTCTTTGCTTGCATCGGTAGGGTCAGCAGGATTCAGGCCATTTTTTTTCTCCCAGGCATCTGGCAAACCATCCACGTCTGCATCGGCATGGGGCTGCCCTTTGTATTCCGGATAACCACCTACCTGTGCAACTTCCGTGATGATCCCCATCTTATAGGAGTCAATTGGCAAGCGCCTGTGTTTGAACTGCGTTTCTGGTAATATAACCCCAGGAAGATACGCAATTTTCCCCGTAGTCACCTGCGTTACAATCCTGCTATCCACTGCATCTCTTTTGGGCAAAATCGCTCCGGCATTGGCCAACACATAGGACTTGGCAGCATTGGCAGACAAAACGGTCATTGGCGCCATCGGCAGCGGACTGTTCCATTTCATGTCATCAGTATACTTGTTGGTGTTGGGGAAATCTTCTACTTGCACACCCCCATTCCAATTGTCTTTCGTGATCTCAGGAAAACCTTCCATGACATTCCCATTCACATAGGCCCTGCCAAAAACAAGGTATTTCAATTTGCTTCTGCCACTTTCGGGCTTCAGGATGCGGTGCCCCACTGATGAATTTTTAGGCGTTGCGGGGCCGGGTTGAAAATAGTTGTTGATGATGTTGTACTGCGCGCGATAATCACCCCCATCAATGGAGCGATGCACCCAGTTGAACACCACATTGTTGGCAAAATTAAAAATACCATTCCATCCAATGGAAGGATTGCGCCCTGCATTGTTGGCCCAAAGGCTTCGGATGAAAGAGCAATTCTCTCCACCCAAGGTACTGCCAAAAGAATGGTTCCAGGTGTCAAGGGCTTCGGAGAAAATGGAATTTTGGATGGTAATGTTGACGGTTGGAAACTTATCCTCCGCAGCTTTCCCTGTGCTATCGTTGTACATGTGTCTGTACATGCTCATGTTCTCATCCAGGCCCCAGCTTGCAGACACATGATCAATCATGATATTGCCCACAGGATTACCGCCAATGGCATCATCCCTTCTTCCAACCCATGTTTCTCCCCTTCTGAACCGCATGAAGCGAATCACCACATCATGGGTATTGATCCAAACACTTTCTCCAGCAACACATATGCCATCGCCAGGTGCTGACTGACCTGCAATGGTTACATAAGGTGCCCTGATGATCAATGGTGTCTTCAGCCGGATGATGCCGGCAACATTGAAAACAATGATGCGGGCGCCACCTTGCTCACAGGCCCAGCGAAAACTACCAGGACCATCATCCTCCAGATTGGTCACAACAATGACCTTTCCTCCACGTCCGCCAAAACTGTACATGCCCCCACCTTCAGCGCCAGGAAAAGCTTTCAATGAAGATTGAGGCAGATCTGTAGGACGGGATGCAAAATCTACATAAGGCTTTCCCTTCCTTGCTTCTTCCCTGATGATGGGCAAGGCCGATGCCCAGGCAGCATCAGAATGCTTTATGGCTGCACGCATCAACGAATCGGAAGAACGCTGCACGTCTGCAGGAATCGTTGGATATTGAGCAAAAACATTTGCTGATAACAAGCAAACCGCCAACAAAAAATTCAGTTTTTTCATTCCATTATTTTTACACAAGCACATACAAGTTAACCTATTGGAAATAAAAAAGAGAAAGCATAAACTCTCTCTTTTTTAATATTAAAATCAAAGTTCAGCTGAAAGCATTGAGGTCAAAGGAATCATTTTTGAACCTTTACATCAATACTGATGTAGCTCTGGGACTGGATGGCGCCAAAATCATTGATGAAATTGATCTGGATGCAACCAAACTTTCCTGCTGCAGTTCTGAAGTATACCAAATTTCCTGGAGCCAGTGCAGTGGCAGATGTTGTTGCACCAGTAGCAAGGTTTGAAAGACCAGCTGTCCTTAATGAACCACCAGAAGTCAGTGCACTGAAAGCTGGTGTAGTTGCTTTCTTGAATACGGTTGCATTCCTGGTCCAGGTAGTAAGAATATGTGGAGCAAACTTGTTGGCACCCAGGGCATAAATGGTATGCTTTGGAGCCCCTACAGTAGTGGTATCAAAGAAATAGCCAAAATCAATCAGTGCAGATTTCGCAGCACCCTGCAAAAAGCTTAGTTCCTCACCAGTGGATGAAGCAAAAAATGATTTATTCGATTTGACAACCGAGTCTGGTACAGCAAGGGTTTTAAAGGACCAAAAAAGAAAATCAGGCTTGATGGTTACTTTGATGGATTTATTGCCGTCACCAATGAAAACGCCTCTCCTGTTTCTGGCAAAAACGCGATAGGTATAATCTCCTGCAATACTGTCTGACATGTATCTTTTGATGCCGGAAAAGGTCATTTTGTTTGCCCCGCTGACATTGAAGGTATCAATCCTTGCACCATTTTTCTGGATCTCAATGACCGCCATTTCTTCTGTACTCGAAGCAATGGTAAAATCAAGGATGATGCTGTCTTTGGGATTGATTG
>JBJOOI010000077.1:0-6879 GCA_046051375.1 Bacteroidota bacterium
TATAACCAGGGGAAAAAAGCGCCATTTGTCAAAAAACCCAACATCACACAAGAAAGGATTGATACGATTCTTGACAAGATCAACCAGAAAGGCTATGATCAGTTGACAGATGCCGAGAAAAAGATATTGCAGGAGGCCAGCAAGAAAGATCTATAAAATAGCACATGGGTAAGTTTTTCAAATCCCTTTCTGTTGGCACAATGATGTTGCTCAATATCATTGTTGCAGCGCTATACCTGGCTTGTAGTTTTGCACCGTTTTTGCATCCGAAGACCTGGTGGTTCACTGGTTTTTTGGGACTGTTCTTTCCTTATCTTTTTGTATTGCTGTTGCTCTTCCTTTTGTTTTGGATTTTTGTTCGAATCAGGTGGGCGATTGTCCCCTTGCTGGTGATGTTGGCCGGTTTTTCAGCAGCAGGCAAACATGTTTCCTTCAAGGGTGGAGAAGATTTTTCGTTGAAGAAACAGCCCGGTTCCATCAGGTTCATGAGCTGGAATCTCCGTCATTTTATTCCTTTTGATGAAAGCATGTTCAAGCCTGATCAGGACAAGCATTTGCAATTGATCCTTGACCAGGTAAAAAAGTACCAGCCAGATGTCATTTGCTTTCAGGAGTTTGTGTCCATGCCTGGGGAGCGAGACAAAGACCCGATGTACTATCTCGAGCATGTGCTTGGCTACAGGCATCACCAATTTGCAGGAGAAGATATTTTTGATACAAAGCAGTACAGTGGAATTGCTATTTTTTCGAAGCTTCCCATTGCCGGGGGCGGTGTTGTCCCTTTTTCACCCGCTTCATCAGATGCCAATGCCGAAAACACCGTTTTTGCTGATGTAGTCGATGGCTCAGATACGCTTCGCGTTTATGCTGTTCATTTTCAATCTTTTGGATTTGGTGCCAGGGAATACGGGGTCATCGACGATGTAAAGGCAGAAAAAGACAGCAGTGTTTTCCAATCCAAAAAGCTGATCAAGAAAATGCGCAATACTTTTTATTGGCATGGTGTGCAATCTGATTTTATTGTGAATGAAATGGCATCGTCCCCATTTCCAACATTTGTGATGGGGGATTTGAATGACGTGCCTGGATCCTATACCTATTCAGTGGTGCGGGGCGACAGGAAAGATGCATTTCTGGAAAAAGGAACAGGCCTGGGGGCAACATTCATCAGTTCATCCTCATTCATCCTGCAGCATTTGCCCACCCTGAGGATTGATTATATTTTTCATCCCCAGCAATATGAAGCCCTGCAATTTACCAAGGGAGGGAAAAGGCTCTCTGATCACTTATTTCTGGTCTCAGACGTCAGAAAAAAATAGGCTTATCCCGGGTTCGACAAGTGTTCTGCCTTTCAATCTTTATCTTTGTCCTTACAATTTTATTTATGCCTTCATTGCAGTTTTATAATTCACTCACCAGACAGAAAGAAGTTTTCAGTTCATTGATACCGGGCAGGGTTGGCATGTATGTTTGTGGCCCAACCGTCAGTGGAGAGAGCCATCTTGGACATGCAAGGCCATTCATCACTTTTGATATAGTTTACCGTTACCTGCGCCATCTTGGCTACCAGGTAAGGTATGTGCGCAACATCACAGACGCTGGGCATTTTGAAGAGGAGGGAAGAGAGAGTGAAGACAAGATCTCTAAAAAGGCCATCCTTGAGAAAATGGAGCCCATGGAGCTGGTGCAGAAATACACCAATCTGTTTCATTGGGCGATGAGGGAATTCAACAATGTTGAGCCCAGTATTGAGCCCACTGCCACAGGTCATATTGTGGAGCAGATAGTCATGATTCAACGCATCATCGCAGATGGCTATGCCTATGAAGTAAACGGCTCTGTTTATTTTGATGTTGAAAAATACCACAAGGATTTCAGTGCAAAAGGAATGCAATATGGCATCTTGAGTGGAAGGGTACTGGATGATCAACTCGAAACAACACGTGAGTTGGAATCGCAGGAGGAGAAACGCAACAAGTCAGATTTTGCTTTGTGGAAACATGCTGCACCAGAACACATCATGCGCTGGCAAAGCCCATGGGGAGAGGGTTTCCCCGGATGGCATATTGAGTGTTCTGCCATGAGCAACAAATACTTAGGTGCTGAATTTGATATACATGGTGGAGGAATGGACCTTCAGTTTCCGCACCATGAATGTGAGATTGCACAGAGTGCGGTTTGCAATCACCAGATTCCTGCCAAGTTCTGGTTGCACAACAACATGATCACCATCAACGGCCGAAAGATGGGAAAGAGTTACAACAATGTGATCAAACTCAGCGAATTGTTCAGTGGAACACATGAGATATTGACACAGGGCTATTCTCCCATGACGGTTCGTTTTTTCATTCTTCAAACGCATTACAGGAGCACATTGGATTTCAGCAATGAAGCCCTGCAGGCTGCTGAAAAAGGCCTGAGGAGAATCTGGGAAGCCTTCACACAATTGAACAAGTTTGTTATTGCGGACAACAACATCAGTGCCGGAGATCCTGATCTTGAGCAAAAATGTTTTGAGGTACTCAGTGCCCTGGACGATGACATGAACGATGACCTCAACACTGCAAAAGTGTTGGCTGGTCTGTTTGAGCTGGTACCCGTCATCAATTCCATCAAGGATGGTTTGATCAAAAGCAATGCCCTTACCACAGCCACCATGCTAATGATGAAAGAGAAGTTCAATACTTTTCTTGTTGATATTTTTGGACTGCGGGATGAAAAAAAGCATGACGATCAGAAGCTTGGTGCTGTGCTCCAATTGATTGCAGAGATCAGGAAAGATGCGAGGGCCAAAAAAGACTATGCCACTTCAGACAAGATCCGCAACCAGTTGCTGGAGGCGGGTATACAGCTCAAGGACGAAAAGGATGGCGGGCTGAGTTGGGAACTGGTCTAGATATTCGCGTTATTGGTTGATGGATTGAACGATGTTGGCAATGCCTTCATGTGTTGCCAAACGCTTGTTCATTCTGGACAGTGATTGATCAGAAATAGACCAGTTCATGGGATAGCCATCTTCTTCACCCTTTTTGTACAAGTTGATGGATCTGTAAGTGGTATCACCCTTGTAAATTTCAAGCAGGTATTTGTAGAGGCGCAGGTTGTTGATGTCCGTTTGGCTGGCATAGGATCCCAAAATTGTTTTTACCGGTGCAGCCAGATCATTGATGAGGGGATGTATTTTCTCAATCTTCTTTTCTGTTTCAGTTTGATTGGTGATGTGCAGCACATTGAACCTGATTTTTTGATAAGGATGCTGGGGATTGTTTTTGATGCTGTCCATGATCATGCTTTGAAGATCGAGGATCATTTCATGCACCACCCCTGCTCCTGAGTTGTCAAAATAACCACCGTCCACAAAATACTGATCCCCAATTCTGCCCGCAGGGCTGAAATAAGGGAACCTTGCGCCAAGGGCCACTGCTGTGGCGACTGACAGATCCTGGCTGGAATCCAGGCTTTTCAATACGTCAATCCTTTTTCCAAATACATTTTTTTCAATGTTGATGTTGCTCACCACTGCAGGAACACCATCTTGCATCCTGGTGCAATTGATGAAAAGCACGGGTAGCGCAAAACGCTTGTCATTGCTCAATTGAAGCGATGAAAAAGGCAGATTCATCAGCCGCGTAATGTCATTTTCTTTCTTTGTTGATTGAAATGATTTTTCCAGCGCTGCTGCCCTGTCGTGCAGGAGATGAAAAGGAACCAATGGCAGGATGATGTCTGGGCCTAACAATCGCACCAATGGAAAACTAAGGAAATCGTTGGACAGGTAGTCTTGTACTGTTTTAGTGGTGTTCGTTTCTGAACTGTCTAACAATGTTGCATAAAATGAAATATTGCCCAGACTTCCACCAGATGCGCCTGACAAACAAAACAATTGTTTTGAAAAATGGCCAGAAGACTGCTCCTGAATCTTGCCCAATACAGAGGCTGTCCAATAGGCAGACCTTGAAGCACCACCATCTGCCATTGCAAAATAAACTGGAAAATGATCGAGAGAACTGTCTTTCAGTTGATTTTTTCTTTCCTCAATCCATCTGTTGAAATGCGCTCTCACGCTGGGTCTTGCATGGTATTGATTGGTATTTTTCACTGATTCCAGGCTCACACCATGTGGCTCATTGAAAAGTCCTGCGATGATGATGGCAACCAATATCAGAAAATGAAAATTCATTTTTTGTTTGAGGGAAAACAGGGTAATGATGTTACCTGCCCCCAGCAGGATGCCAAAGGAAAGCAGGATGATGGGCAGTGCCGTGATGTGACGGGAAAATGAAATGGAAAAGACTGCAGTAAAATAAATGAGGATTGCCGCAAAAGAAAAGATGTTGAACCAACGGAAAATCTTTTGCTCCGTCTGGATCATCAGTTCTTTTTTCAACGGATCTCTTTTGCCCTCCTTGTCTGTGAAAATCCATACAACCAGATCACGGTAAGCCACCCTTGTGCGCATCAGGTGTTCTTGTTGAGGGATACTGTAATGCCTCAGGCTGGTTTCACTGATCTTCCTTCTGGTGATGACAAGGAAAAGATATCCTGTTTGCAGCAATGGAAGCAAGCAGATGTAGGCCAGGACTGTGTTCAGCAAAACCATTGTTCCAATGGTGATGGCAAACAGCAGCCAAAGACCGTTTCTGTAAAGCATCAGGGTTGTCCTGTTGCTTTTGTTTTTCATTTTTTCAAACAAGGGGTGAAGCACAGCATATCCTAGTGCAGAAAAAGCTACAATCAGTATTTGTTTGAGGGCATTTTGCTCCGAGGGAACCAGTACGGCCAGGGCGATGATTGTTACAGTGAAGCATGCATAGCCAAGAATTCTTGGGGTATGGTAAAGCCCTTTTTTGGCTACCTGAAAAAGCCTGTCGTGGTTGTAGGCGATAAGCCTGGAGGTATACCAGGTAATCAATACCCAAAAAGTCAGGCCAACAATAAAAAAAAGCCCGGTCTGCCTTGATTTGAGGCCTGTAAGGATGATGTCTTTTCCTTGAACAAATCCTGTAAAAAAAACATAGGCAAACAGGATGAACAGGGTGCCAGGTAAAAAGGCCCAGAGCAGTTGAAGGAGGATGGCAAGTTGTTGGAGGCCTTTTTTCAGCGCTGACATCTTGGTGGTTTAGGTTTTTGGTTTCCCCTCCGCTCCCTCATTCATCTTCTATTGCAGTTCTTTCCAAAGCATGTCTTTCAGTTCCATCAGTCCTGAACCGGATACTGAAGAAATGAACACATGCGGAATATCGGTTGGAAGTTCTTTTGCTATCGCTGTCCGCAGTTCATCATCCAGCATATCATTTTTACTGACGGCGATGATGAATTTTTTATCGAGCAGTTCCGGGTTGTATTCCTCAAGTTCGTTGAACAGGATTTCCAATTCTTTCTTGTGATCCGTGCTGTCTGCAGGAATCAGGAAAACCAACACCGGGTTTCTTTCGATATGACGCAGGAACCTATGTCCGAGACCCTTTCCTTCAGCAGCACCTTCAATGATACCCGGCAGATCTGCAATACAGAATGATTTTCCATCGCGGTATTCCACCATGCCCAACTGTGGCGTGAGGGTGGTGAATGCATAATCGGCAATTTTCGGTTTGGCTGCAGTCATTGAGGACAAAAGGGTTGATTTGCCTGCATTGGGAAATCCAACCAAACCAACATCCGCAAGTACCTTCAGCTCAAGTACTTTCCAGCCCTCAAATCCTTCCTCTCCCGGCTGTGCATATTCAGGGGCCTGGTTGGTGGCTGTGGCAAAGTTCTTGTTGCCCAGTCCGCCCCGTCCACCTTTTACCCAGATGATCTCCTGACCATCTTCCAGGATTTCCCCATCCTTGTCTCCCGTTTCTTCGTCTACGGCTACCGTACCCAAGGGTACTTCAATGATGATATCATGACCATCCCTGCCGGTCATGTTGTTTTTGTTCCCGCCCTGTCCGTCTTCCGCGATGACATTCTTATAATAGCGCAGGTGAAGCAGTGTCCAAAGGTGCTTGTTGCCCCTGAGGATGATATGGGCACCCCTTCCGCCATCGCCGCCGTCAGGCCCCGCCTGGGCATTGAATTTGGTCCGCGCGAAGTGCTTGCTGCCCGCCCCACCGTGTCCGCTTTTGCAAAACACCCGTATCTGGTCTACAAAATTTGATTTTTCCATTGGGTGCAAGGTAGTAAAACGTTTTGACGCGATTACTTTACTGTCCCAAACTGTTCTAAATGTAAATTGTATGTTTTTATTTTTCTGAACTGCTTTTTTAGTAATCTATTGAGAATATATTTTGTTATATAAAAAAGTATTAATACGTATTTTATTTGTTTTAAACAGTTTATAAGTTATTGATTAAAATATTGGTTTTAAGCGACTTATACCCCAGGATTTGTAGAAAAAAATTTATACCATTGTTAGTAAGTTTGATTTCTTTTGTTCCTTCCAGTCTTTCTGTTTGAAGTTACAATCGTTTAATTTTGTTTTGGTTCTAGCTACCCATTTTCATGAAAACATCTTTTCTTTTTGCGTTTATATTTCTTGTTTCCTTAAAATCTGCATTTTCGAATACAATTAAGGACAAATACAGAAATCCATATAATATTGTATTAATTGGTTGCCTATTGTGGAACAAAGAAAAATTAAATACATCATTTTACTGGGGTTGTAATCCTATTCAACAGGTTACAGATGAAACGAGTAGGCTAATTGGGGACATCATTACTTTCGAAGTCATCCCTAGAATCACAAGTGGTGCCTTGAACTGCAAGGAAGCCGATTCTTGGCCCTTCATGTTGCAGGGAGATCATGGACCAATTGAATACAGGAATATCATAATTACACCTGCGAAATAATATTAACGACAATTTGCTGAAATGCTGATACGTAAATTTTTTGTTGTT
>JBJOOI010000078.1:0-6991 GCA_046051375.1 Bacteroidota bacterium
CCTGAGCAGTGCACTTTTACCACTCATGTTCGGACCCGTCAATATAATCAACTGACAATTGTCCTGATCAAGGTGAACATCATTGGCGACATAGGCATCACCTGGCTTCAAAAGATGCTCAATGACCGGATGCCTTCCTGCAATGATGTGGAGATCCCCCCCGTAATGCATGTTTGGCCTGCAATATTTATAGTTGTCTGCATTGGTGGCAAAACTGGACAGACAATCAATCACGGCAATGGCATGTGCATTCTGCTGCATGGGAATGATATACTCCTGCAAAGCAGTAAGCAATTGATCATAGATCTTTGATTCCAGCTGCAGAATTTTATCCTCAGCACCCATGATCTTTTCTTCGTATTCTTTCAACTCAGGGGTAATGTATCTTTCCCCATTGGTCAGGGTTTGCTTTCTGATCCAATCTGTCGGAACCTTGTTCTTGTGTGCATTGCTGACTTCAAGGTAATATCCGAAAACATTGTTGAATCCTATCTTCAGGGAACTGATGCCAGTGTTCAAAGACTCTCGCTGCTGAATTTCGACCAGTACATTTTTACCTCCCTTGGCAAGGCTGCGGTAATGATCAAGGTCATTGTCAACTCCTGCTGCGATATAGCCACCCTTGACGGTCTGGGCAGGTGCATCATCAGCAATCTCCCGTACTATTTTTTCCTTGATGACGCTGCATCCATTGAGGTTTTCTGCAAGCCTGAACAAGTATGGATCCTGTAAATTTCCGGCAGCCGTTTTGATCAATTCCACCTGTTCCAATCCATTTGCCAATTGCAACATTTCACGGGGACCAATTTTTCTGGAAGGTATCTTGCTCACCAATCTTTCAATGTCCCCACATTGTTTTATGCTTTGTAAAACACCAGCTTTCCATTCCTTGTTGGACAAAATGGCTGCAACGAGTGTTGCTCTTTCTTCAATCTGCTCTTTCTGTACCAGCGGCATGAGTACCCATCTTCGCATCAGGCGTGCACCCATAGGAGAGACCGTACTATCAATGGTCTTCAACAAAGTTGCGCCTCCATCAGCACCTGCATAAATGAGTTCAAGGTTTCTGATGGTGAACTGATCCATCCAGAGATACTCGTCGCGATTGATCCTGTGGATAGCCGCAATATGACTGGTATTGGGATGAACCGTATCACCGAGATAGTGCAATACAGCCCCAGCAGCAACAATACCCTCTTGCATGTCTTCAACACCATACCCTTTCAGGGAATGGGTGCCAAAATGCCGCAGCAATGACTCCTCTGCATACCTGTGGTCAAAAATCCATGGATCCAATCCATAGGTATAAAATCTTTTTCCCAACTGTTCCCCAAGGTCTGCATGCCGGCCTTTTTGAAATACAACTTCGGCAGGCTGGAATGTCTGCAAAAGCTTATCTGTGTATTCATGATCTCCTTGCGCCACAAAAAATTCACCGGTAGAAATATCCAAAAAGGATATACCATTTACTCCCTCTCCAAAATGAATACCAGCAAGGAAATTATTGCTGTTGTGCTCTAGCAATTTATCGTGCGTCGCCAATCCAGGTGTAACCATTTCGGTGACCCCTCGTTTTACAATTCCCTTGGCCATTTTGGGATCTTCCAGCTGATCACAGATGGCCACCCGAAAACCAGCCTTGACCAATTTATGCAAGTAACTGTCCAGTGAATGATGGGGAAAACCTGCCAGCTCAAGGGTTGAAGCAGCGCCATTGTTTCGCTTGGTCAGGGTAATTCCCAACACTGCCGATGCTTTTATGGCATCTTCACCAAATGTTTCATAAAAATCTCCTACCCTGAACAACAGGATCGCATCTGGGTACTTCTGCTTAATAGCCCCGTGCTGTTGCATCAATGGTGTATCGTGGACATTTTTTGACATGTTGGAAAATTAAAACCCTTGTTCAAAAATACGAAAGCGCAGGAAGAGTAATTGAACAATTAGTCCACATTCAACAGGATTAAATCCATTCATAAAATGCATAAAAGCAAGAAAACAAATGATCTTCATCATTCTTCATGAAAGAGCGATACAGTAGCTTTCCCCCAAAAGCCTGGATGTCTTCAGCAACCAAAATTAAAGCAGCCTATACACTCTACAACAAAGCTGAGTTGGTTAGGGGCGGGAGAAACTATTTTTCCATCCTGCACGACATGATTGACAATGCCAGGAAATCCATCCAGCTTCAGGTTTATATTTTCGAGGAAGATGATACGGGCAAAGCGGTAGCCTCAAGACTGATCAAGGCAGCCCAAAGAGGCATCAAGGTTCAGGTTTTGCTGGATGGCTATGCTTCCAAAGGATTGTCAAAAGGATTTAAAAACAGCTTACGCGAAACGGGTATTCAGCTGCGTTTTTTCGAACCCATTTTCAAAGGGGGTAATTATTATTTTGGCAGGCGACTTCACCATAAAATTGTTGTTTGTGATGGCATTGTTTCACTCGTTGGAGGCATCAATATTTCTGACAGGTACAACGACATGCCTGGAACACCTGCCTGGCTGGACTGGGCAATCAAAGTAGAGGGAGAAGCCTCTTATGAATTGTTCAAATTATGCAATCACTGCTTTACCAAAAAAACTGAAGATTGGATAACAATAAACAAAGAGGATATCAACAAAGTCTTGGATAATCGTTTGCATTGCCCAATCAGAATAAGGAGAAACGACTGGGTCATGGGAAGGAATGAGATTTCTGCAAGCTATATGGAAATGCTCAGGAATGCTCGCCACGAAATCATCATCATGTCCAGCTATTTTATTCCAAGTCCATTTTTCAGAAACAATATCATCAAAGCATTGAAAAAAGGTGTGAAGATCAAACTGATTCTTGCTGGAATCTCTGATGTAGGCATTGCAAAATATGCTGAACGTTACCTGTACAGATGGGCATTAAGACATGGAATTGAAATACACGAGTACAATCACAATATTTTGCACGGAAAAATTGCCGTTGCTGATGGGAGGATCGTAACCATAGGTTCATACAACATCAATGACATCAGCGCACTTGCTAGCATTGAATTGAATCTTGATGTCGAGGATATAGCATTTACAAAGCATGTCCACCAAGAACTCATGAAAATCATTGACAATCATTGCAGCAGGATTTCACCCATCAGCATTATACGCTCTTATCGTCCTTCAGAAAGATTATTGCAATGGATCTGTTATGAAACGGTTAGGTTGCTCTTCAATCTTTTCACCTTCTATTTCTCCAAAAAAAGAAATGCCAGGTAGTCAGCATTTACAAAATGTGGTAAGTAGTCATGCAATGTCATGACCAAAATCATGAAATACAAGAAACAACAGCATTAATTTTACCCCAAACAAGGAACATGACAGGAGAACTCAATGAACAACAGATCAATAATTTATTGACAAGTCAGGCCATAGGAAGAATTGCTTGCTGCGATGGTCATCATCCGTACATTGTCCCGGTTATCTATTCCTATGATGGGCATTATATATATGGTCAATCTACAGAGGGGCATAAAATGGAATTGATGCGGGAAAATCCTAACGTATGTTTTCAGGTAGATCTTTCATGCGATCTTAACAACTGGCAAAGTGCAATCGCATTTGGACAATTTGAGGAACTGCAAGATGAAACTGCGTCAACAGCAAGAGAGTTCCTGTTTTCAAAAGTTTTATCGCTGATGACCCCATCAGCCATCCATCAGCATGAACACTGGGAGGGGAATGGGCATGAGTTATCCGACAAAGACCGTATAAAGCCCATCATGTTCAGAATAAAAATCAATGAAAAAAGTGGAAGATTCGAGAAAAGATAAAAAAAAGGTCGCCTAAAAAGGCGACCTCATGGTTAAAATGGCTTCTTATGGATAATAGATTGGATGGGTGTAAGTTATCCCAATAAAAACACAGATTAAAGTTGTATTGATTATTTTTTGTGAAATTTGAGTAGAATACTTATAGATATTAAGTATTTTCACTTACGAGAAAGTATTTACTGTAGTATTGAAAGCAAGACATCTTATAAGTTTTTTTAATAATGGATTTCAAGAGACTAAATCATATGACAGGTGGAGATCCTGTGCTCAACCGCAGAATCACAGCTATTTTCATCAACGAATTTGAATCTTTCAATAAGCATTTTACCCATTTACCCTCTGGCGCTGATCTGGATCAATTCCAATTTCTACTCCATAAAATAAGACCAAGTCTTGTGATTTTCGAACTGGACATGTTGATAAAAAAATTTGAGGAATTTATAGATTTTTGCAAAACAGGCGGTACTATTTCAGAAAACGATGCTTCTTTTATAGATACGCTCAACCAAACAGAAATGAAAATACAGGAGGTAAAAAAATTCCTGCAATCACTCCCCTAGTGATTTGAACCTCCATTGCCGTAGAACTTGTTATACGCTTCTACCCGATTGTTAACGTGTAATTTCTTGTATATATTATACACATGCTTCCTGACGGTCTCCTGAGATATTACCAAGGTTGACGCAATTTCTTTATACAATCTTCCTTTGACCAACAATTCGAGAATTTCATGCTCCCGGGCAGAAAGACTCTCCAACAAAACAATGTCGCGGCTTTCCTCTCTCTTTCTAAAACTGGCCACTACCCTGCTGGCTATTTGACCGGACATGGGAGCACCGCCTTCATACAAATCCCGTATTGCTGCAACAAGTTCTGCAGACTTGGTTTTTTTCAGTATATAGCCGCTTGCACCTGCGGCAAGTGCGTCAAATATTTTTTCATCATCCTCATTCACTGTACACATCATGAATTGTATGCTTGGGCATTTTTCTTTTATGATGCGCACCGCTTCTATACCTGACATTTTACCCATGTTGATGTCCATCAGGACAATATCTGGAATTTCATCAGGCATTTTGTCAACCGCTTCTTCACCGGAACCATACAAAGCAACAACATCATAGCCAACAGCATTGATCAGAATCTGTTCCAGGGCCATTCGTATAAAATGATTATCCTCTACAATACTTACCCTTATATTTCTTTGTGTTTCTTCCATTTATCTTGTAATGAGGATTTTACAAAGGAACATATAATACGTATTTCTCTTCAAAAAATGACTCATCAAAAAGATCTCCTATCGGCTGCTGATGAGGCCTTGTGTTGGATGCAGCAATTTCCTCCGTCAAATCACCACCCTTTAAGCAGATCAAGCCATTTTTAAGATCCTCCATTTTTCTTTCTTTCCTCAAAAGAGGCCTGCTCCAACTCCAAAGTTCACTCAATGGAGCCACAGCCCTGGATACAGCAAAATCGAATTTGCGCCCCTTGATATCCTCAGCCCTGGTGTGCTGAATGGTTACATTAGAAATACCCAATGCAGTGGAAACAGCTTCAACAACTTTTAGTTTTTTGCCAATAGAATCAACCAAATGAAATTGAACTTCTGGAAAAAAGATGGCCAAGGGAATCCCCGGAAAACCTCCGCCAGTGCCGATATCAATAATTTCCAGCCCATTGGCGAAAGGATAACGTGCAGCAATCGACAAAGAATGGAGAACATGTCTCTCATAGAGAGACGCTATATCCTTCCTGGATACGACATTGATTTTCTCATTCCATTCACCATATACTTCTCCCAATTGTGCAAACTGGCTCAACTGCTTTGGAGAAAAATCACTAAAATATTTGAGTATCAGCTCCATTGGTTGCGAGGCTTTTTCCAAATTGCAGAAATGAAAATCAAATAGTAAAAAAACATCCAAATGTCCCAAAGCCAAAAGAATGAGAAGAGATCTGACTCTCCCAGTTTTTTCATGGCTTTGAAAAATACAATTGCCTGTAACAAAAATCTTAATCCCCAAATTCCGAGCACCCAGCGCCAATCAAAGTTGATCAATGCTATTGCCATCAGTGGATACAAAAGGAAATGAGATGCCACATAGGTTCCCAAAAAGAACTTATCTTTCCTTTTGTAGTATTTTCCGGTTGAATTATGCCGCTCTTTTTGGCTGATCCATTCTCCGATTGAGCCAGCGGGAGTTGAATAGGTAAATGCCTCTTTATCAATGACAATAGCTGTGTTCTCGCTCGTTGCGCAGGCATTGATAAAAAGATCATCATCCCCGCCGGGCAAATGATGGTGTGCAGCAAACCCTTTTTGCTTGAAAAACAATTCCCTTTTATAGGCTAAATTCCTGCCGACACCCATGTAGGGTTGACCTGCCAAGGCATAAGACAAATACTGGAGTGCCGTATGAAAAGTGTCAAAACGAATGATCCTGTTGAGGAGTCCTTTTTTTCTTTTGTAGGCACCATAACCCAATACGATTTGTATGCCATCCTTGAAGGCTGCCTGCATCTTGAGGATCCAATGTTCTGAGGCGGGGATGCAATCTGCATCAGTCAGCAAAAGCAACTCATGTCTGGCACTTTTAATGCCCATGGAAAGGGGGAATTTTTTGCCTGGTATGTGCAATGCCTCCTGTTTGAGTTCAACAATATGCAGCTGCTTAAAGTCCCGGTACAGACCCTCAAGGAGATATTTTGTGTCATCCTGGGAATTGTCATTGACAACAACAATCTCATGAGTACTCCGATAAGTCTGGGCCAGCACACCAGGTAAATTGGCCTCAATTTCATCAGCCTCATCACGGGCACAAATGATGACGCTAACAGCTTGTTCTTTGGCTGAAAGCTCCTTCTTTTCCCTGTGGAAGGCAAGCAAACGGAAATACCGCAAATAATAAAAAACCTGGATCAGAACGACAAGGGAAAAAGCCAACATGGGCACCCACATTAACATACTCATGGTTGCAAAGATACAATATCTTTACACCATGGACTATCAATCCTGCTTAGAATACCTCTATTCAAAGTTGCCAATGTTCAGCAGAACAGGTCCATGTTGCAGGAACGAATGGAAAAGGATCTGTCAGCCATATGCTGGCTTCGATAATGCAGGAAGCAGGATTAAAAACAGGGCTCTATACATCCCCCCACTTAAAGGATTTCAGGGAGCGGATCAGGATCAAT
>JBJOOI010000079.1:0-8076 GCA_046051375.1 Bacteroidota bacterium
AATCCTTGCATCACGGGCAGCCTTGCCTTCCAAACCAGTACCTACGATAGGCGCTTGGGGCTTGATCAATGGAACGGCCTGACGTTGCATGTTTGATCCCATCAGTGCACGGTTGGCATCATCATGCTCCAAGAAAGGAATAAGGGATGCTGAAAGTCCAACAATCTGGTTGGGCGCAACGTCCATGTATTCTACTTCATTGGGCTCAAGAATCGGGAAATCACCTGTTTGTCTTGCCTTCACTTTGTCTTCAGCAAACTCACTCTTATCATTCAAAGGCACGTTGGCCTGTGCAATCTTAGCAGTATCCTCTTCTTCTGCACTCAGGTAGGTCAGTTTCTTGACTTCAACCTTACCATTGTTCACTTTGCGGTAAGGGGTTTCAATGAATCCCATCTCGTTGATCTTTGCGTGTACACAAAGGGTTGAGATAAGACCAATGTTTGGACCTTCCGGTGTTTCAATCGTACAAAGACGACCATAGTGAGAATAGTGTACGTCACGAACCTCAAATCCAGCACGCTCCCTGCTCAAACCTCCGGGTCCGAGTGCGGAGATACGACGCTTGTGCGTGATCTCACTCAGCGGGTTGGTCTGATCGAGGAACTGTGAAAGTTGTGAAGTACCGAAGAATGAATTGATCACAGAAGAAAGTGTACGGGCATTGATCAGGTCCACAGGAGTGAATACCTCATTGTCTCGCACATTCATCCGCTCGCGGATGGTTCTTGCCATCCTGGCCAGACCAACACCGAACTGTGCATACAATTGCTCACCAACTGTACGAACACGCCTGTTGCTCAGGTGATCGATATCGTCAATCTCTGCCTTACCGTTGGTGAGGCGAACGAGGTATTTAACGATTTCAATGATATCTTCCTTCGTAAGGGTTTTTTGACCCAAAGCGTAGTTGAGGTTGAGTTTCTTGTTGATCTTGTAACGACCCACTTCTCCGAGATCATAACGCTTGTCACTGAAGAACAATTTGTCAATGATGCCACGGGCAGTTTCGTTGTCCGGCGCATCAGCACCGCGCAATTGCTTGTAGATGTGCTGAACCGCTTCGAGCTCTGAATTGGAGGTATCCTTGTTCAGTGTATTGTAGATGATGGCATAATCTCCACTCACCTCTTCCTTCTGGATGAATACGCTCTTGACACCCGTTTCAATGATGGTTTCAAGATCTTTTTCACTCAATACCTTGTCACGCTCCAAAACAACTTCATTCCTTTCAAGTGAAACAACTTCACCAGAATCTTCGTCAACAAAATCTTCTACCCATGTTTTGAGAACCCTTGCAGCCAAACGCTTTCCAACCTGGGCAGCCAAAGATTTTTTGTCAGCCTTGACTTCATCAGCCATGCCGAAAAGTTCAAGGATATCCTTATCTGTTTCAAAACCGATAGAACGCAAGAGCGTTGTTACGGGGAATTTCTTTTTACGATCGATGTATGCATACATGACGTTGTTGATGTCAGTAGCAAATTCCATCCATGCACCTTTGAAAGGAATCACACGGGCAGAATAGATCTTGGTTCCGTTCGGGTGAAGGGATTGCCCAAAGAATACACCAGGTGAACGGTGAAGCTGAGATACAACTACCCTTTCAGCACCGTTGATCACAAAAGTACCACGGGGTGTCATGTAAGGAATGTTTCCAAGGAATACATCCTGTACAATTGTCTGGAAATCCACATGCTCCTCATCGTTACAACTCAGGCGCAACTTGGCTTTGAGAGGAACGGCATAGGTAAGGCCACGCTCCATACACTCTTCAATGGTGTAGCGGGGCGGGTCAATAAAATAATCAAGAAACTCCAACATAAAGATGTTCCTTGTATCATTGATGGGGAAATTCTCCTTGAAAACCTTGAAAAGACCTTCGTTGTTACGCTTATCAGGCGTGGTCTCAAGCTGGAAATAATCCTTGAACGACTGGATCTGAATCTCTAAGAGGTCGGGCGTTTCCGCCAGGTGCTTTACCTTTCCGAAATGCACCCTGTTTGAAGCCACTTTTGCTGAAGACATAGAATGATGTGCTTTTTAAAGTGTTGTATATCATCAAAACAATCTAAATTCCGCTCTGCTACACCTACAATAAGGCACTGATTATCAGCGCTTTAAACCTGTAACGGGAATTGAAATTGAATTGCGCCCAATTTAAGGGATTGCGAAGTTAGGATTAATAGGCGAAACGGACAAATTTATTAGGCCATTGAAGACCAGTTATTGAGCAGCAGAGACGAGTGAGTTTCAACAAATTAAATATGTCTTTTGCTGGGTTTGGGCAATAAAAAAAGCCGGAATAGATCCGGCTTTTTTCAAATAGCTGTTGAAAGACCTTGAGGTCTAACAGTTGATTATTTAACTTCAACTTCGGCACCAGCTTCTTTAAGCTTGGCAACCAAGTCATCAGCTTCAGCTTTGGAGATACCTTCTTTAACAGGCTTAGGAGCACCGTCAACGAGGTCTTTTGCTTCTTTCAAGCCCAATCCTGTCAATTCTTTTACGATTTTAACAACACCAAGCTTGCTTGCACCACCAGATACAAGGATTACATCAAAAGATGTTTTCTCTTCTACTGCAGCGGCACCACCACCGTCACCTGCTGATACCACTACTGCAGCAGCAGCTGGTTCAATTCCGTAATCAGCTTTCAATACGTCAGCCAATTCTTGTACTTCTTTTACTGTCAGGCCTACCAGTTGTTCGGCCAATGCTTTTACGTCTGCCATTTTTTTAGTTTTTAAACCGCTTTCAAAGCTTTCGCTCCAGCGGATGGTTATGAATATGCCACATTTTGACCTCAGTGGCGTTGGGATTTACGCTAATTGATTACTCAGCAGTGGCTGCTTCAGCCTGCTTTTCGTGGTGCTGCAACAAACCAGCAAGAACACGCTTGGCTGGAGATTGAAGCAATCCGATAACCTCACCGATAAGCTCATTCTTGGTCTTGATCTGGGTGAGCGCTTTAAGGGTGCTGTCACCGCTATAAATGTCGCCATTGATGAAAGCCGCTTTCAAAACAGGCTTGTCTGAATTCTTTTCCTTGCGGAATGCGCTAAGGATCAAGGCTGGCTCCTTAGGGTTTTCAGAGAACATTAAGGCTGTCACATTGTTCAATGCATCAAAAACACCTGAATATTTCTCAGTATCCAAAGATTCAAGTGCCTTGCGAATCAAAGTGTTCTTCGCAACCTTCATCTCAACATTCTTGCTGAAACAAATGCTCCTGAGCTTGGTGACCTGTGCAACAGTGAGTGACTCAGTGTTGGTGATATAGAAATTGTTGTACTGACTGAATTTACCCTTCAGTACCTCAATAACTTCGTTTTTTTCTTGCTTATTCATGATTAAGCTTTTTTTAATTTAAAATGTGTTCAGCAATTAGTGAATAATTGCTTTTGTGTCAACGGCAATGGCAGGGCTCATTGAGCTTGCCATGAATACACTCTTCATGTAGGTGCCTTTTGCAGTAGAAGGCTTGGCCTTCATGATTGCATTAAGGAACTCCAGGCTATTGTCCGCCAGTTTCTCAGGAGAGAAGCTGATACGACCAATGGAAGCATGTACGATACCTGCCTTGTCAACTTTAAAAGCAACCTTACCTGCTTTTACATCTTTGATTGCGGTGGCAACATCATTGGTTACGGTACCGGTCTTGGGATTGGGCATGAGGTTACGAGGACCAAGCACCTTTCCGAGCTTACCAATCTTTGGCATGACGGCAGGGGTTGCAATGATCACATCGATATCAGTCCATCCGCTTTCAATCTTTTGGATAAACTCATCCAATCCTACATGGTCTGCACCAGCAGCATTGGCTTCGGCTTCTTTATCAGGTGTACAAAGTACAAGAACCTTCTTGGTCTTACCAGTTCCATGAGGAAGGGTAACAGTGCCACGAACAGCCTGATCGGCCTTCTTTGGATCAACACCCAACCTTACGTGAAGGTCTACTGAACTATCAAATTTTGTGCAATTGATTTCTTTAACGAGTCCTGTGGCTTCAGCAAGTGAATAAATCTTCTTATCATCCACTTTGCCTGCAACAGCTTTTCTTTTTTTTGTGATTCCCATCTTAATTAAGATTTAAGGTGTGAACAATTAATTTTCCCATGGGGCTTGGCCATCAACAGTGATACCCATGCTGCGTGCAGTACCGGCAACCATTTTCATGGCGCTATCCAAGGTATTGCAGTTCAAATCAGGCATCTTGTCTTTTGCAATGGCTTCTACCTGAGCCCATGTTACCTTACCCACCTTCTGGCGGTTAGGCTCTTTGGAACCACTTTGAAGCTTGCACGCCTCGAGCAACTGTACAGGAGCTGGAGGAGTTTTGATAACAAAGTCAAATGATTTGTCTGTGTAAACAGTGATCAAAGCCGGCAACACCTTACCGATTTTGTCTTGAGTCCTGGCATTGAACTGCTTACAGAACTCCATGATGTTGACACCTTTGGAACCTAGTGCGGGACCAACAGGAGGTGCAGGATTGGCCTGTCCGCCTTTTACCTGCAACTTTACATAGCCAGAAATTTCTTTAGCCATATTAAATTGTTTTTTGGTGATAGCGTCCCGGCATTTTACCGGAACTCCCAAAGCCTTTCAAAAAAAGAACTTTCGATTGGGGTTGCAAAAGTAATGCAGTTTGGGGAATATCAAAGCTTTTGTCTCAAAAATTGGTTAAAAAAATTAGGCGTCTATAATGTTTGTTTATCGAGATTATTTACTAATTTTCGTATAATCAATTCAAACTCATTACTCTTCTAAAAACGTCACACCATGGCATCTTCTAAAAAACCCGCAAAAAAGGCAGCAAAAAAAGCGGTAAAAAAGGCTGCACCCAAAAAAGCAGTCTCTAAACCTGCGAAAAAAGCTGTAAAGAAAGTCGTTAAAAAAGCTGCGCCAAAGAAAGCAGCAAAAAAGGCAGTAAAAAAAGCAGCTCCAAAAAAAGCAGCAGCAGCCAAAGCCGCTCCCAAGAAAGCAGCCAAAAAGGTTGTAAAAAAAGCAGCACCGGCCAAAGCGGCTCCTAAAAAAGCAGCAGCAAAGAAAGCAGCACCTGCAAAAGTTGCTCCCAAAAAAGCATCAGCAGCCAAAGCCTCTCCAAAGAAAGCCGTTGCACCTGTGAAAGCAGCACCCGCTAAAGTTGCTCCAAAGAAGGCCTCAACAACAAAGAAAGCAACCCCTGCTAAAGTTGCGCCTAAAAAGGCAGTAGCCCCAGCCAAGGCAGCTCCAGCCAAACCAGCTCCTAAAAAAGCAGCAGCACCAGCCAAAGCCGCTCCAGCCAAAGTTGCTCCTAAAAAGGCAGCAGCCAAAAAACCAGCCAAGAAAAAACCAGCTCCTGCCCCAGCGGTTGTAGCACCAGCCACTGCTCCAGAAGTAGCTCCAGCAGCGCCGGTAGCCACAGAGTTGCCATTTGTTGAAGAACCTTCAACTGAATCAACAGAAGGTTCTTCAAACTAATCAGGCACGAAATTGCATAAAAAGAAAGGGTAGCAAATGCTACCCTTCTTTATTTTAAGTCATTTAATAAAGTTAGATTTTCTCAACCTGCATGTAGTTGAGCTCCACTGGGGTTGAACGACCAAAGATCTTCACTGTAACCTTGAGCTTCTTCTTTTCGTCATTAACTTCCTCGATTACACCATTGAAATCATTGAAAGGTCCATCAACGATCTTGATGGTTTCACCAATGATGAATGGCTCACTCATGATCATACCACCTGCATCACTCATCTCATCAATCTTGCCCAGCATCTTGTTGACTTCAGCTTTTCTCAATGCAATTGGATTTTCTTTTCCAAGAAAATGAATAACATTGGTAGTATTCTTGATGGCGGATATAATATCATCGTGCAACTTTCCACCAGCACATTCTATCATGATATAACCAGGAAAAAAGTTCCTCTCCCTCATAACCTTCTTGCCATTCTGAACCTTGTATACTTTTTCTACAGGAAGGAAGATCTGCTTGATAACAGTATCCCATCCATTGCGGAGAATATCCTTATCCAGGTACTCTTTCACCTTTCTCTCCTTGCCACTGATTACGCGGAGGACATACCATTTGGTATCTGGTTGAACAGCTGTATCCTGTTGTATTGTTGTTTCTTCCATTACTTGAACAATGAATAAACGAATTTAAGAAGATTGCTGCTTCCAAGATCCAGCAACCAAACGATGGCAGTGATTACCAAGGTAGCAACGAGTACTATCATGGTAGACTGTTGAAGCTGCTGCCAATTGGGCCAGGTCACTTTCTCCATCAGTTCCTTGTAGGAATCCCTGAAATATGTTTGTATCTTATTCATCTTGTTTTGTTTTTGAAAAGTACTGTATCATAAAGATACTCATTCTTTTCATTTGCACGGGCACTAGGATTCGAACCCAGATCAAAGGTTTTGGAGACCTCTATTCTACCATTGAACTATGCCCGTTCTTTAAGAAACAAAGTACCCGGATATAAACCCAGGTACTTTGTTATTTATGCTTTAGGCTGTTTCTCCGGGGAGATTGGCCGATAAGACTTACTTAACGATCTCAGTAACCTGACCTGCACCTACGGTACGGCCACCTTCACGGATCGCAAACTTCAAACCTCTTTCCATCGCGATCGGTTGGATCAACTTTACATGGAGGTTGGTGTTGTCACCAGGCATAACCATTTCAGTTCCTGCAGGAAGTTCACACTCTCCGGTAACGTCTGTTGTACGGAAGTAGAACTGAGGACGATATTTGTTGAAGAAAGGAGTATGACGTCCACCTTCATCCTTGCTCAAAACGTAAACTTCGCCTTTGAACTCAGTGTGTGGAGTGATTGATCCTGGCTTACTCCGGCTTCACCCTCATCGAGGAGCTTGCGGAACATTTCAACACCAGTACAAGTAGAAGTCAATTTGTCTTCCATCATACCTACGATCTCAACACCTTCACCAACTTTGATCCTACCACGCTCGATACGACCAGTTGCAACAGTACCACGACCAGTGATGGTGAATACGTCTTCAACTGACATCAAGAAAGGAAGATCTACTGGACGGGGAGGAAGAGGGATATATTCGTCAACTGCAGCCATCAACTCATTTACAGCGGCAACCCATTGTGGCTCACCAGCCAAAGCACCTGTAGCAGATCCTTTGATGATTGGTGTAGCATCACCATCGAAACCACGCTTGGTCAATTCTTCGCGAATTTCCATTTCAACGAGTTCCAACAATTCTGGATCGTCAACAAGGTCAACCTTGTTCATGAAAACAACAATACGTGGAACACCTACCTGACGAGCAAGAAGGATGTGCTCCTTGGTTTGTGGCATAGGACCATCAGTCGCAGCCACTACAAGTACAGCACCGTCCATTTGGGCAGCACCAGTAATCATGTTCTTTACATAGTCAGCGTGACCAGGACAGTCAACGTGAGCATAGTGACGAGAATCCGTCTCATACTCAACGTGAGCAGTGTTGATCGTGATACCCCTTTCTTTTTCTTCAGGTGCACCATCGATTTCATCATACTTCTTTGCCTGTGCAAGACCCCTCTTGGAAAGGATGTCAGTGATGGCAGCTGTCAATGTGGTTTTACCGTGGTCAACGTGACCGATAGTACCAATGTTTACGTGGGGTTTGTCCCGCTTGAAAGTCTCTTTAGACATTGTTATACGTTTTTGTTTGTTTAAACTTTGTTTACCTATGGAAACGGCCGCAAAGTTATTCACTTTGGGACGATTAACAAAAGTTTTTTCCCAGAAAGGCCTGGAGCCGTTGGTGAGAATCGAACTCACGACCTCTTCCCTACCAAGGAAGTGCTCTACCCCTGAGCTACAACGGCTGGTCAACCGCCGCTTCAGGGCGGCTAGTGAGCGGGAGACGAGTCTCGAACTCGCAACCTATAGCTTGGAAGGCTATCGCTCTACCAATTGAGCTACTCCCGCTTAGTTTTATCGGTAAAAAAGTTCAAACCCCAGTTCCTGAGGAAATGTGGGCAGGAGAGGATTCGAACCTCTGAAGTCGAAAGACAGCGGATTTACAGTCCGCCCCATTTGGCCGCTCTGGAACCTGCCCGCACATATTCACA
>JBJOOI010000080.1:0-6828 GCA_046051375.1 Bacteroidota bacterium
ATTTTTTTGATTCAATATTTTCAAGTGAAGTTTTTGAACATGTATTTAATTTGGATGAAGTATTGCATGAGTTATTCCGCGTGTTGAAGCCTGGCGGAATCATACTGATCACATGTCCTTTTGTCATTGGAGAGCATGAGCAGCCTAATGATTTTGCCCGATATACTTCATTCGCGCTTAAACACATTATGGTCAAAGGCGGGTTTGAGGTTATTCATTATGAAAAGCTTGGCGGTAGTATTGATGCAATTGTTCAATTGAGGCTAACATATTTCCAGAAAAACATCATGCCTTATTTTGAAAAAATACCGGTTTTGAGAAGTATACTCAGAAAAGGAGTGAATACTTTATTGAATGTGTATGCAAATATTTCTGGAAAATTACTTCCGAAATCGGACGAATTGTATCTAAATAATTTGATTGTTTGCCGAAAACCAGGAGCTTAGGAAAAAATAATTTTTATTATTTTTTCGATTTTTACTTTCCATTTCAGCATTTTCTTCTCAATTTTCTTGAAGTCAAGCATTGGCTTTCTTTCTCGACCTATAAGAGAATCAATGAGTTTAATATTTGCGGTGTAGTCCGATTTGTATTTTTTGAACAAACTGTTTAAATCATTTCTGTTTCCCAGATTGTACCTGTCTTGATGAATAGATATTTTATCAATATCATCAAACGAAAATCCGCTAAAATGGAAAAAAACCAGTTTGTATGCCTCGTTTACAAGCCATTCACTCTCACCTGATATCCTTCTTTCATGCAAATTCCAGTGGGCTACATTGTAGCCAGGATTTTTTAAAACCAAAACAGATTCAAAGTAAATCGGTGCAAAATTTAACCAAATTTGGTCCACAAACATTCCTTTCTCAAAGTCAACATAACAATATTTGAGTGTCCTGCTTTTCCACCATTCAAGAAATTGTCTTCCGTTGGAAGAATTGGAAACGATAAAAAAGCCCGCATTGTACAGTCCTGAATTAAGGATGTCCAATTCTGAGGTTAAATGATTGTCTAGAGGGAATTTGCTTAAAGAATGCGGAGTAATGATGATTTGATGGTTCGATAATTCTTCCTCCAGTGTAATTTCATTATAAAAGACCAGATCGGAGTCAAGATATATGACTAAGTCAGTTTCTTTGTAATGTTCAAAAAGCCAGCTACACAGGTAAGGTTTTATGGCATTGCAAAATTCAAAATTATTGTACTTTGACCTGAGAATATCCTTGTTTTCAAAGTCAACTGCACGGATGAATTCATGACTTATGTTTGGATTGTCCCAAATTGCATTGCTCTCATACGTCTCATTGTCGATGTTGAATATAAAAACCTCGAAGTTGGGATTGAAATGCAGGAATGATCCTACCGCAATTTTAGTCTGTGCAAGATAATTCCTGGAAGTTATGGCAAAAGCAATTTTCAACAATTGGCATTTAAATGGAGGGAATATTTTTAATGTGCCTTAACTACCATTAAACTCAATGAGGTTTGATGATCAATCTGCCAGTGTAGTCAATTCTCATCATGAATATTGGAATATTATTGTTTGTGAAATATTCATCAACAGCTTTTCTGCAGCCTTCCCAATGTCCATAATCATCTATAATCAATACGCCACCTTTAACCAATTTAGGATACAGGTGTTCTAACTCGAATTTTGTTGAACTGTACCAGTCAGTATCGAGTCTTAAAATTGCAATTTTATCGATAGGAGTCTGCGGAATAGTATCCTCAACAAGTCCCTTTACAAAATTGATTTTTTCTTTGGGATATCCTGTACTTAAAATGTTTCCTGTGGTTTCTTCATAATTGCTGTAAGCCCAGGTCAATGATTTTTCCTTTTCTTCCTCGTTCATTAGTTGTTGAGCTGAGGTTTGTTTAAAGTTTTTATCTAATTCGTCCGGCTCAGGCATTCCCTCATAGGTGTCAAAAACCCAAAACTTTCTATCGGTTTGATTGAGTTCAATGAGCTTTTTCTGCATGCACATCACACTTCCTCCTTTCCAGGTACCACATTCAACAAAATCTCCCTCAATCTCGTTGGTTGAAACATAATTGACAGCATCAATCAATGACTTTAATCTTTCAACAGAAGTCATTGTATAAGGCTTCACGAAATTGATTGTTTCCCAATCATTTGCGGTAAAGTCGGCGTGCAGGGTGTTGTCAGTAGATTCAGGTTTCAGGATCCTGCTGATGATATTTTTGATCATTTAAAGTATAGTTTGAAAATGATAAGGGTGGTTTTGTTCATTAAAATCCGATGAAACCTTTGATTGCATCGATTCTGAATTGTATGATAGGCAAAGATCTTGCAGGTTTTCCCTGTAGCAAATATAATAAACCAAGCGTAAATGAAGCCCCTAACTTAAATAAGTATTCCGTCATTTTTAGTACAAAACCGATTTTGCCTTTTTCCCTGATTCTCACCCGCTCACCTCGCCCGATTCCACTCGCAACCCGGTACATGTATTCCCTGGTCAGTTTGGATGTTTCAACCACATGTTGAACCTGAACTGATGGGTCATAAAATATGGGTTTACCCAATTTTTTGAGTCGAAAAAAAAAGTCTTTCCCTTCGCCACCAATCCTCAAGGTTCCCTTGACACCGGGTAGATTTTCATTAAAACCTCCAATACTGTCAAAATCCAATTTTCTCACTGCCATATTGGATTCCAGCGGATATTTGTCCTCGCTGAATGTTGTCAAACTGCTGCTGTAATCAAAATTGCCAACAAGTGAGGATACATAATGTGACATCCATTTTGGTTCAAATGGAATATACAATGGGATGATCCTTCCTCCCAATCCTCCAGCCATAGGATGACTTTCAAAAAAACTGAGTATGTTTTCAAGGAAGTTCTTGTTGGCTACTGCATCATCGTCCATGAAGACCAAAAATTCTCCATGGGCATGTTTTGCTCCTGTATTTCTGGCAAATGATGAACCTTGTTGCGTTTCGTTCAAATAAATAGCCTTTAAATCAGGGTTTTCCTTCATGTAAAAACTACAAACAGTTTCAGTTTCATCCGTGCTGTTGTTGTCCACTACAATTACTTCAAATCTTGCTTTTGACAGGCTCTGGTCCGATAAGCTTTTCAAAGCCTCTACAATATACTTGGCACGATTGTATGAACATATGATTACAGAAATCTCAACATTCTTCTGTTTCATCAGAGGCTTCTTGATTTACGGTATTCCATGACGCCAGCCAACAAGAGCAAGACCCATACCAAGGCATTTGCAATAATGCCAATCCATTCGCCTTTGTAATATGTGTCTGGCCTGAACTCAAATTTTATATCATGTTTGCCTGCTGGTATAAATGCACCTCTCAGTACGTAATTGGTTTTGTATATCGGAATTTCCTTCCCATCTACGTATGCTTTCCAGCCACGCTTGTAAAATACTTCACTAAAAACAGCAAACCTTTCTACACCGGTACTCGATTGATAATTGATCAGGTCATTTTTATTTGATACCAGCCAAATTGAATCACCCGTTTGAGCAGTAGTGTTAAGTTTGATCTCATCTTCAACAATGGCTGTTTTTTTGACGGGAAGGCTATCGAGCATGGACATTACTTTGGATGGATTTTTTTCGATCTTTAAATCATCCACAAACCAACATGGACCAGCAGCATCAGGATTCATTTGATACGTCAATTGCCCTGATGATGGGTCTTTGAAAATAATGTATTTGGTATTCAACATGTTGATTGCGGGCATACAATTGGGAAACTTGTACAATTGTTTCTCAATGAGGTCTTGGTAAATACTCATTTTTGCAGCATGGTATCCACCGATGGAATGATGAAATACACTTGTTAATGCATTCCCGTTAAATGCAGTCTCCACTCCATTGCTTATGTCAAATACCCTGAAGTAGGAATTGTCTTTGGCGATGGCAAGATTAACAGGGGAGGGTGTAAAGACCTGGTCGTATTCATTGGGTTCCTGATAATTTGTGTCATTAAGGTATTTGGCATCGATGGACAAGAGATCAATCATTGATAACACGATGATGATTGCCATAGCCATGTTAACATTGATTTTTTTCCTTGTTGCCAGCCATAGCACGATTGAAGCAGCTACCACATACAACAAACTTCTCAACAAGTCATTGAGGAATAGTGATTGACGGTCTTCTTGTAGTCCGGTTGTGAAACTCTTGACGGAGGCCGTTATGGTTGCTCTCTGCTGCGGGTCTTGAATTTGACTGACCTGCTCAAGCAGCATTTTGTCGTTTTCGCTCTTGAAATCTGAAGTGAAATAGACGGAAATTGCAAAAACAAAAACACCGGCTACAACGTACATGCCTTTTTTGAGGCGATCTTCAGCAGTTGCGGTCAATTGATTAAATAAAAGATGCTGTGCAGCAATCACAGCACTCACGACAAAAATAAATGTCGGAATGACCATGATCATGCTTGGTGCCCTGAATTTGTTGTAAAAGGGCAAATTTTCCAGGAGAAAAACATTGAATGATTCAAAGTAGTGCCCCCAACTCATCATGAATGCAAGCGCGATTACACCAATCATCCACCATTTGTGTTTATTGGGTAAAAAACTTAGTCCCAGCAATGCGAGCATGCATACAATGGCGCCTGAGTAGGGTGGTCCTGATGTTCCTTTGGTAATTCCACCCCAATAGAATTGCAAGTAACCTTGAATTTGCTGCCCTAATTCCTGTGGCATCTGTTGCAAAGCCTCAATGGCTTTTGATTTATCTTCACTTACTTCCAGGTTACCAGTGCTACCACCATATATCCTTGGAAACATCATCACCAATGGTTCTTTGATGTTAAAGCTGTAACTCAGTGCATAATCTTTGTTCAGGCCAGTTTTGTTGTTATTGCTTTTTTCATCTGCCAGAACACTGCCTCCCCTGATGGATTCTTTTGAATATTCAAAGGTGGTAGCCAAAACAACAATATTGCACAGTACGCCAATTACTCCACCAGCCAGTGCCATGCCCAAAGCCGTGAACATTTGCCCGAATGCTTTGGTCCTGACCCATTGAAACAGGTATCCTGCTGTCATGAAGAATGCAATGATGATTGCATAATAACTGATCTGAGGGTGATTGGCGCTGATCATCAATCCGGTAAACAGTGCTGTACACGCAAGCCCCCACAAATATTTTCTTTCATAGATGAGCATCAGTCCTCCAATGAAGGCGGGAAGATAGCCGAGGGCAATCATTTTGGTTTCATGACCAGCGCTGATCAATATTGGGTGATAAGTGGCAAATGCGTACGAAAGGCCTCCAAAAATACCGAGGTATGGGTTGATACCCATGATTTGGGTAAGCAGGTAAAAACAGATTGATGCAAGCAGGAAAAAGTAGAATGGCTTGGGAAGTGATAATGTAAGGAATGTAAAAACGTATCCAATGGAGAAAGGATTATATCCTTCCAAGGATATTTGATACCCGGGCATACCACTGAACATCCCATTCGTCCAAAGTGGTAGTGTGCCTGTTTCTTCCTTCACTTTTCGCTGATCCTCATACATTGCTTTCCATTGGGTTACGTCAGATTGCTGCAACACTTTCCCTTCCAATGCGGGTTTGCAATAGATGACAGCTGCGATGAGGAAAACAACCACCGCAATCAGGTGAGGGTAGATGGCCTTGAAATTGATCCTTTTCATTGAATTGATTTAATGCTTGATGTAGACAAATATATTGATAAGATGTTGAATCTATAATTGAAGATTTTCGTAAATTTAATAGAATACTAAAACCTGAATCCATGTCCTTCATCAAAGAATTCAAAGAGTTTGCCATCAAAGGAAACCTTGTAGACATCGCAGTAGCCTTCGTCATGGGAGGTGCATTCGGAAAAGTGGTGTCAACCTTTACAGAAAAACTCATTGCACCGCTGATAGGATTATTGACGGGTGGAACCAATTTTTATGACAAGAAGCTGGTGCTCAAATCAGCAGTTGCTGAAGTCAAAGACCCTGAAGGCAAGATTGTTGTGCCTCATGGGGATGAGGTAGCCTTGGAGTGGGGTGCTTTTGTTACCGTGATCATCGACTTTTTGATTGTGGCCTTCGTCATGTTTCTTGTCATCAAGGGCATCAATGCACTCAAAAAGAAAGAGGCGGCTGCACCAACAGGTCCTGCACCGCTTTCAACAAGTGAAACTTTGTTGACCGAAATCCGGGATGCACTAAAGAAATAA
Source organism: Bacteroidota bacterium (assembly GCA_046051375.1). Lineage (GTDB taxonomy): Bacteria > Bacteroidota > Bacteroidia > Chitinophagales > Chitinophagaceae > Pollutibacter. The sequence goes on from JBJOOI010000080.1 coordinate 6,188, forward strand.
ACCTTTAGCGTTCATTGCCTATGCCTGCTTGATCAAAGTGGCTACCACTTTGTCGATGGGCAGGTGAACAGATGCCTCACTGAAGGCCTCGATGGGTATCATCCTGAAGGTCTCAGTTTCACCAGTGGCATGGTAAACGGCCATCTGTTCTTCATCAAAATCAAATTGCTTTTCCCTTAGTGGTACCTTGATTTCTTCAAGGGGATGTACCATGTAATAGATGGATACAATCTGGTGTTCTGGATTGAAGGCTGACATCTGGAAGAAGTCTGTTGTGTAAAGATGCTCTCCAACCCTGACCCTGAGGCCCATCTCTTCCATGAATTCCCTGGCAAGGCAATCCCTGGTTCCTTCGCCAAATTCCAATCCACCACCGGGAAATTTGGTATAATAATTCCCGCGGATGAACTCATCACTGACCAACACCTTGTTGTCATCTGAGATCAGAATGCCATATACCCTGATATTGAACATGTCTTTTTGTTTATTGATGTCGGTTATAAATTTGGTTTTTACAGTCCCAATGTTATTTTTCCTGAGAAGACGAAGGTTGCAGGACCAATCAGCCAGATGTCATTGCAATGCTGTTCATCCAACCTGTTGAAAGCCACTTCGAGTTTTCCTCCTTCAACGTTGATGAA